>DAIDKJ010000099.1 GCA_027450105.1 Ferrovum sp. | reverse complement strand
GGGCATGCCGCGTTTTTGTACCTCTTCCACAATGAAATACAGATACATGCGACTGCGTTCCATGGTGCGTTCCACATAATCCGGACGGGCTGCAAACCAGGCCTCGTGGCGTGCCACGCGCGGGTCATCCGTGGGCGCTTGCAGGGCAAAACCGTCACGAATGCGATCCCACAAGTCCACCGGGACCTCGTCATCCGCGGTGGGTTCCACCCCTTGATTCGCCGGGTTTCCGGGGTTGGTTGACGAAACAACCGAAGAACCAGTCGAGGGAGTGCTCGAAGGGGTGGCCTGCGGGCGGACTACTGGGGATGAAGCGGCTTGCGAGGGCAGTTTGCTCGTGGGAAGTTCGCTTGCCGAAGGGGGTGGGGTTTCGGGGGAAAGGGCATTGAAACCCGTCACGGAGGGGCCCATAACCGGATCGGCAAAGGCCTGGCCGAGAACTCCTGACAAGACGAGAAATACCAGTAGCCATCGCTTTGCAGACAAGTTCTGCTGGCCACTTGTCAAGGATCTGCGGGCGCTGAGGAGCAAGGTCCGAAGGCGTTCATGTGAAGGCGTCATGGCTCGGTTTTCTACGCCCAAAAGGACGATTGTAGCCCATTGACGCTCAAAACCGGTTTTTCCAGGCACGCAAGGCGGTAAAAATGCTCAATTCATCGGGCTGGGTTTCCGGGCAACGAGATTGAACGGTATGTACCACGGTGGGTTGTGTGCAGCGCAGAAAAGGATTGGTGGCGCACTCCAGGGCGATGGCGGAGGGGACGGTGGCTTGACCCGCCGAGCGCAGGGCCGCGCAGTCCCGGGCCCGCTGTTGCAGGGCCGGGTTATCTGGTTCGACTTCGAGCGCAAAGCGGATATTGGCTTGGGTATATTCGTGGGCGCAGTAAACCAGCGTGGCGGGAGGCAAGCGCGCCAACTGATGCAAGGATTCCAGCATGTGCGCTGGCGTACCTTCGAAGAGACGACCACAGCCACACCCAAATAGAGTGTCGCCACAAAACAGCCAGGGGATGGGGCCTGGTACCAGATAACCCAAATGTCCCAAGGTATGGCCCGGAAGGTGCAGCACCCTAAACGGTACCTGCGGTTGGGCCAAGGTCACTTCGTCCCCGGCGTGCAGATCATGGGTGAGCATGGGGAGGGGTTCCCGGCCTGGTCCGTAGACGGGAATCGTGCCCCGCTGCGACAAGGCCTCGATGCCACCCGTGTGATCGGCATGATGATGCGTCACCCACACGGCGGTGAGAAGCAACCCGTGCTGGTCCAGAAAGCGCTCTACGGGTTGCGCATCCCCGGGGTCGATCACGACCGCATGGGTGTGATCGTGAAGCACCCACAGATAATTATCCTGGAATGCGGGAAGGCAACTGACGCGCAAAGCGGCAGAGCGTTGCTGCCCGCTTGGAAAGGTGAGATCCATGGGCCGGCCTATTCACTGTTATGGCAGATTGGCTTACAATTCTGACATGCCTAACCTGACTTTGCATGATTGGCTTCTCACTCCTCTGGGGCAGCATGTGCTTCAGCAGGAGCAACGTGTGCTGGATGACGCGGTCTGTAACATTTTCGGTTATAACGCCTTGCAGGTCTTCATGCCAGAACTGGATGCCCTGCGGGCCAACCGCATCGCCCATCGCATCACCCTGTGCCGTCATGGCCCCACGTCCTTGAGAGCCGAGCCCCATGCGCTGCCGCTGGCATCCCAGAGTATCGATCTGGCCGTGTTGCCTCATGCCCTGGAGTTTTCTGCCAATCCTCACGCCATTTTGCGCGAAATCACCAGGGTCATGCGTCCGGAGGGAAGACTCATCCTCACTGCTTTCAATCCCCGCAGTCTGTGGGGTCTGCGCCAGTCTTTTTCCCGGGGTACGCAGGAATACCCCTGGTGTGGCCGTTTCATTGCCTTGTCCCGGCTAAAGGACTGGTTGTCCCTGTTGGGCTTCGAGGTGAGCGCCGGACGCTTCTGGGCCTATGTGCCTCCTTTTCAAAGTGACCGTTGGTTGTATCGCTTCCGGTTCATGGAACCGGCGGGTGATCGCTGGTGGGGTGTTGGGGGAGGGGTGTACATGTTGCAAGCGGTCAAGCGGGTGCATGGCATGCGCTTGATCACACCGCGCTGGAGCCCCAGCCTCGTGCCCGAAAAAGTCCTGGCGCGCGCGGTGCGTTCTTCGGTGACGCGCTATCAGGTCATTCAATCCCATAAGGTACTGCCTTTTGTGCGCACGCCGCGCCCTCCGGAAGGCAATGCCCCCTGAAGTGGAAATCTATACGGATGGGGCCTGCAAGGGTAATCCGGGACCTGGTGGGTGGGGGGTCTATTTGCGTGCTGGCCCGGCACAACGGGAGTTGCACGGGGGCGAGGCATTGACCACCAACAACCGGATGGAACTCACGGCCGTCATCGAAGCACTCAAGGCCCTGACCCGTTCGTGCGAAGTGACTCTCTACACTGATTCACAATATGTTCAGAAGGGCATCCAGGAATGGGTTCACGCCTGGCAGCGCAATGGGTGGAAAACCGCCAATCGGCAGCCGGTCAAGAACGCCGATTTATGGCAGGAACTGCTGGCGCAGACCCAACGCCATCAAATTCAGTGGCGTTGGGTCAAAGGGCATGCTGGTCACGAGGGCAATGAGCGGGCCGACCGTCTGGCCAATCTGGGTGTTGCAAGTCTTTCCTCATGAGGCAGGTCGTTCTGGATACTGAAACCACCGGACTGGAGCCCGCCAAAGGGCACCGTGTGGTGGAAATCGGTTTGGTGGAGATCGTTCACCGGCGGCGAACGGGCAGCGTGTTTCATGCCTATCTCAATCCCGAGCGTGACAGCGATCCGGGAGCCTTGCAAAAACATGGTTTGACCACTGAGTTTCTGCAGGACAAACCACGCTTTGCAGAGGTCCTGCAGCCTTTTCTCGAATTTGTGCAGGATGCAGAATTAGTCATTCACAACGCTCCCTTCGACATCGGGTTTCTGAATCACGAACTGGCGCGCCTGAACCAACCCCCCATCACCAGCTTTTGCGCCCGGGTAACAGACACCTTGCCCAAAGCACGCGAGTTACACCCGGGCAAGCGCAACACCCTGGATGCTCTGTGTGATCGCTATGGGGTGGATCGTTCCAAACGGGAATTTCATGGGGCGTTGCTCGATGCCGAGTTGCTGGGTGATGTGTACCTGGCCATGACCCGTGGCCAGGATTCGCTGTTGATGGAAACCCCTCACGAGGCCCCTGACCGGGCGCGTTTGGCGGCACCCCAACGTGACCATCGGCCCTTGCGCATTCAATACGCTAGCCTGGAGGAAATCGATCAACATGTGCAGCAACTGGAAGCCCTTCAGAAGGCCAGCCAGGGACAATGCAACTGGACATCGATCAAGCCGAATTCCTGAATGGCTCACCGGGTGGGCTGGTTTTTACCCGGGTTTGCCGTTTTGCTAGCGCTGTTGCCAGGCTTGTTCCAGCAAAGACAGATAGTGCTCCGAACTGATGGGGGTGGCGTTCCGTTGGGCGGACCAGATCATTTCCGCCAAGGATTCCTGCAAGCGGTGTCGGGCCGCATGCTCGTCCTGCAGCTGTTGGCACCAACGCTGGTAATAGCCCACGATGCCCGGGGGTTGGTCAATGGCCAGTTGCTCTTCCAGGGCCAGGTGCAAACCCAAATGGAGGAAGGGGTTGGTTTCTCCCTGTTCGGGAAACCATTCCTGTTGCAGAGCGCGTTCAGGGGCATCCAGCAGGGCATGATACTCCGGGTGAAAACGCATGATCTCCCAGGCCATACCCTCCAGAGGAGTTAACGGCACTTGTTGGTGCTGTTTTTTCCACACGGTCAAAAAAAATTGCCGGGCTTGGTCACGACTGGGGTTATACAAGCGAGCCTCCGGTGGCACATAAATCCATTACCGGACAGAGGCCGCAATCCGGTTTTCTGGCGCGGCAGATATAGCGGCCATGTAAGATCAGCCAATGATGCGCATGGTTCAGAAAGGACGGTGGAATCACTTGCAACAGGGTGGTTTCCACCGCAAGAACGGTTTTTCCAGGCGCCAGTCCGGTGCGATTGGCCACCCTGAAAATATGCGTATCCACGGCCATGGTGGGTTGGCCAAAGGCAACATTGAGCACGACATTGGCGGTTTTTCGGCCCACGCCCGGCAGGGCCTGCAACGCCTCACGCGTGGCTGGAACCAGACCCCCATGATGCTGCTCCAGAATTTGCGCCGTGGCATACACATGGCGTGCCTTGGTGCGATATAACCCCAGTTGCCGCAGGGCTGATTCCAGGGCAGGCAAGCCCAGAGCGAGGACGTCCGCAGGGGTTTTCAATTGTTCGAAGAGGGGTTGCGTGACCTGATTGACACGCCGATCCGTGGATTGTGCTGACAGCATGACGGCCATCAGGAGCTGAAACGTGTTGTGATAGTGCAGTTCGGTGCCGGGGTGAGGATTGGCAGCCTGCAAGCGCTCAAAAAACTGTTGCCGTTGGTCGGGGGTCATGAGAGGGACAGGAGCGCATCGCGATGATGCGGCTGCGGGAGGGGATGCAGGTGAATGCAGTCCACGGGGCAGGCTTCCAGACAGTGCGCGCAGCCCGTACAAAGGGACTGGATGACCGTGTGGGTAAAGCGCGAGGCGCCCAGGATGGCCCGTTCCGGGCAGACCTTGACGCACCGAAAGCAGCCAATACACTGAGTTTCCTCGATGACTGCCGTTTGCATGCGAGTGAGCACAGTGGGGGGGGGCGGTGCTTGCAACTCAGGGCTCATGCCAAAGACCGCACGATTTCCCGAATCAAACCCGGGCCTTTGTAAATGATACCGGTATACAACTGAATCAGACTGGCACCCGCCTGGAGCATGGCCTGGGCGCGGGCCGGGCTATTGATGCCGCCCACACCGATGATGGGAATGGCCCCCTGCAGTTGTTGTGCCAGGGTCGTCACCACTTGTACTGCACGCGCATGTAATGGAGCCCCACTCAACCCTCCGGTTTCCTGGGCTAGAGCAAGCCCCATGACACGTTCGCGGCTGATCGTGGTATTGGTGGCAATGACGCCATCCATGTGGTACTGCAGCAGCAGGCGCGCAATATCCTGCAGGGCTTCTTCCGCAAGATCGGGTGCAATTTTTATGGCGATGGGCACGTAGCGTCCGTGCTTGTCCGACAATTCCTGCTGGGTTTGTTTGAGAGTGGCCAGCAGGGACCCGAGTGCGCTGGCATCCTGCAATTGTCTGAGATGGAGGGTGTTGGGTGACGAAATGTTGATGGTG
>DAIDKJ010000098.1 GCA_027450105.1 Ferrovum sp. | reverse complement strand
AATTCAGGCACTGGCCGTATCTGAGTTGTGCCAAAAGTGGGCGGTCACTCTCATCGTCAATGACGACCCTGTCCTGGCCCAACAAACCCGCGCGCAGGGCGTTCATTTGGGTCAGCAGGATCTGCAGCAGTCCCCACTGGCACTGCCCTCTCTTCGCCCGGCAGAATCCACTGAGCGCGGCCCATCCCGCCACAGAATTCCCACGGCCCAGCAAGCTCAATGGCTTACAGGAATTTCCTGCCATGCGTCCCTCCCGCAAGCCCTGCAGGCCCAGGATCAGGGCGCGTCTTATGTGGCTTTTGGCAGCATGTACCCTTCCGGCACCAAACCCCAGGCGGCTTCAGCGCCACGATCTCTGCTGTCACAGGCACGATCACAGTTGCATATTCCCATCGTGGCCATTGGCGGTATCACCCTGGACAATGCAACCCCCTTGTTGCAGGCGGGCGCGGACGCGATTGCGGTCATTTCCGGCTTATTTGATGCCCTGGATATCTGCCAGCGCACCCGTGAATTTCAATCCTTATTTCGTAGGCCATCATGACTTCCCTGAATCAACAACTCTTTGAACGTGCCCAGATCCGCATACCCGGCGGAGTCAATTCTCCCGTGCGCGCCTTTCGGGCCGTAGGCGGCGCTCCACGCTTCTTTACCCTGGGCGCCGGACCCCGGGTTTGGGATGTGGAAGGGCGGGAATACATCGACTATGTCTGTTCCTGGGGACCACTGCTGCATGGCCACGCCCACCCCAAAATCGTTAGCGCCGTGCAAGCCGTGGCAGAAAAAGGACTGAGTTTTGGGGCTCCCACCGAGCTGGAAATTGAGCTGGCCGAACGCGTCTGTGCACTCATGCCCGCCCTGGAACAGATCCGCTTGACCAGCTCTGGCACCGAAGCCACCATGAGCGCCATCCGTTTGGCCCGAGGGTTTACCGGCCGCCCCAACATCGTCAAGTTTGACGGCTGCTACCATGGCCATGGCGACTCCCTGCTGGTCAAGGCAGGCTCCGGTGCCTTGACCTTTGGCCAACCGGATTCCAGTGGAGTCCCGGCCGATCTGGCGGCCCACACCCTCGTATTGCCCTACAATGACGTGGAGGCGCTGGAAACGCTGTTTGCTCGGGAAGCCGCGCACATTGCCGCCGTCATCGTGGAACCCGTGGCGGGCAATATGAATATGGTCTTGCCGCGCCCGGCGTTTTTGAAGCGCTTGCGCGAACTCACCCAAACCCACGGGAGCCTGCTGATTTTTGATGAGGTCATGACGGGCTTTCGGGTGGCCTTGGGAGGCGCGCAATCCCTGTATGGCATTACTCCTGATCTCACCACACTAGGCAAAGTCATTGGCGGGGGCATGCCCTTGGCGGCGTTTGGGGGGCGACGGGACATCATGCAGCATCTGGCTCCGCTGGGTCCGGTCTATCAGGCCGGAACCCTCTCGGGTAATCCGGTGGCGGTCACCGCAGGGCTCGTCAACCTGGAGCTGGCCATGGAACCAGGCCTATATGAGCGCTTGGGAGAAATGACCCGCGTCATGACCGAGGGTCTGGTGCAGATTGGACGGCACCACGGTTTCCCCGTGAGTGCCTGTGCCTTGGGTGGCATGTTCGGCTTTTATTTTCGCGACACACTCCCCACACATCTACATGAAGTGTTGAGCGCAGATAAAGAACGCTTCAAGCAGTTTTTTCATGGCATGCTGGCCCAAGGCATTTATATGGCTCCCTCTGCCTTTGAAGCCGGCTTTGTGTCCACAGTCCATGGCACGGCCGAGCTGGAAAAAACGCTGGAAGCAGCAGAAACAGTCTTCAGTACGCTGGCATGATCCGGGTTCTGTGCAGGGTTTGACTAAGATGTCATTTTTCCAGCAAGCCCGTTTTTATACGACTGCCGGTGATTGGACCAGCCTGCCGCCCGATCAGGGTTTGGAAATCGCCTTTGCCGGGCGCTCCAACGCCGGCAAATCCAGCGCCATCAACCTGCTCACCCAACAGTCCCGCTTGGCATACACCAGCAAAACGCCCGGACGTACCCAGCACATCAATTTTTTTGATCTGGGCGAAGGACGTTTTTTGGTGGATTTGCCGGGTTATGGCTACGCACAGGTACCTCTGGCCGTCAAACGGCATTGGCAACAGTTTTTGTCCGATTATCTGGTATCTCGTCAGTCCCTCAAGGGATTAGTACTGTTGATGGATATCCGTCATCCGCTCACGCCGCTGGATACGCAACTTCTGCAATGGTATTTGCCGCGAGGCAAACCGCTGGTGATCCTGCTGACCAAATGTGACAAACTGGCGCGTGGCCCCCGTCTTGCTGCCCTGCGTGCCATCCAACAAGCCCTTCACCTGCTAACCGGAGCCTTGCCTTTGGAAGTCATTCCCTTCTCCAGTCTGTCGCGTGAGGGACTCGAGGCTGCGCAACAGGCCATTCAGACTTTATTCAGCCCCCCTGCCTTGAATCTGACAGCAGACCCCAACGCCCACCCATGAACTTTCTTGGGGCACCAAACCGCACATTCGGTGGGATAAAAAAAACCGTGGCATATTGCATGCCACGGCAAAAATGGTCGATGAAACCGACCGTACCTGTCTCAGGGAGATGAACAGGGACTGTTTGCACAACAGCCATGTGTCAGATTACATTGAATGGGTTAAGTTCATTTTTTGAATGACTATAAAATAGTCCATGTACGATAAATCAGTCCCTGCGGACACTACCATCCAATTTTAAAGAGACCTTACCATGGAAACTTTGGGTCAATTCCCCGGGCGCAGGATGCGCCGAAATCGTCGTGACGACTTCACCCGTCGCCTGGTTCAGGAACACCACCTCTCCTGCAACGACCTGATCTATCCGGTTTTTGTGCTGGCCGGGCACGGGCGTCAGGAACCCGTCTCCTCCATGCCCGGAATCCAGCGCGAAAGCCTGGACCATCTGTTGCAGACGGCCGAGCGATGCCTATCTCTGGGTATTCCCGCCATGGCTTTGTTTCCGGTCATCGACCCTGCCCTGAAAAGCCTGGACGCTCGTGAGGCCTGGAATCCCGAAGGATTGTTGCCCCACACCGTACGCGCTCTCAAGGCGCGTTTTCCGGAACTGGGTCTGATTGCCGATGTGGCTCTCGATCCCTACACCACCCACGGCCAGGATGGCATCACGGATAGCCAGGGGTATGTTCTCAATGACGACACCTTGCAGGCACTGAGCCGCCAGGCTGTGGTCGCCGCGCAGGCCGGGGCTGATATCGTGGCTCCCTCGGACATGATGGATGGACGCATTGCCCGGGTTCGTGCTGCCCTGGATAGTGAAGCGTTGATCCACACCCGCATTTTGGCCTACTCGGCCAAATATGCGTCGACGTTTTATGGCCCTTTTCGAGACGCCGTGGGCTCGGCCAAAAATCTGGGCAAGGGCAGCAAGCAAACCTATCAGATGGATCCAGCCAACGCCCTCGAGGCTCTGTGGGAGGTGGGTCTGGATTTGGCGGAAGGTGCCGACATGGTGATGATCAAGCCCGGGATGCCTTATCTGGACATCATTCGCCGCGTCAAAGATCAGTTTGGCGCACCCACCTTTGCATATCAGGTCAGTGGTGAATATGCCATGCTCCGGAGCGCCATGGATCAGGGGTGGCTGGATGAGCGTGCGCTCCTCGAGGCCTTGCTCTGCTTCAAGCGGGCCGGAGCCGATGCCATATTGAGCTATTTTGCCATGCAAGCCGCCCAAATGCTGCGCGCTTGATCCCGACTCGCCGCATTTTCTCGCCGTACAGTTTTCAGTGCGCCGCTTCGAGCGGAGTGGCGTACTGATAGTCTTGACGGGTTTCTCCCTTGCCTGCATTCACTGTTACCACATTGAGGCCTGGCGGCAGGATGGGTTGACTCTCCGGTATCGTTTGCAGAGCGGTACTCATATAGGCCATCCAGATGGGCAAGGCCGCCTGGGCCCCGGTTTCATGACTTCCCAGCGAAGTCGGTTTATCGAATCCCACCCAGGATACCGCCACCAAGCTTGGTTGAAACCCCGCAAACCAGGCATCCACATGGTCATTGGTGGTTCCTGTTTTGCCCGCAAGATCCGAGCGCCCCAAACTCTGGGCACGGACCGCCGTTCCTTCACGGATCACATCCTGCAGCATGCTGGTGATAACAAACGCATTGCGCGCATCGATCACTTGTTCGGCACCTTCTGCGGCCACTTGTGGCTGGGTTTTGCGTATGATCTTGCCGTGATCATCCAGAATGCGGTCGATGAAAAACGGCTTTACACGAAAACCTCCATTGGCAAATATGGCATAGGCTGCAGCCATCTGTAAGGGACTAGCCTGCCCGGACCCAAGCGCCATGCTCAAATACGCAGGATGCCGCTCCGGGTCGAAACCAAAGCGGGACATGATGTACTGGTGGGCATACCCAGGAGTGATGGCCTGCAATACCCGCACGGCCACGACATTTTTGGATTTGGCCAAGGCCAGCCGCAAAGGGATGGAACCCTCATATTCCGGTTCATAATTGTGCGGCTCCCAAGGCTGACCATTATTGATATTGGGATCGGAAATCACCAACGGGGTGTCACTCACCAAGGTAGAGGCCGAATACCCCTTTTCCAGGGCCGCAGAATAAATGAAGGGTTTGAAGCTGGAACCGGGTTGACGGTACGCCTGTGTAACATGGTTGTACTTGTTTTGATCAAAATCAAACCCTCCCACCAGGGCTCGAATCGCACCGTCATGGGAATCCAGGGAAACCAGAGCCGCCTGGACGTCCGGATATTGGGTGATTTCCCACTCCCCCTTGTCCGTGCGTGCCACACGGATGATGGACCCGCGCCGTATTTGACGATTGACCGTGGCCTTGGCACTCAAGGCCGACTTGGCAAAGGCCAATCCCTCGGCACGCACGGTGACCGGGCCCACGGACTTCACATACGCCTGCACGGCCAGCTCGGAAGCCTGGGTTACCACCGCAGGATACAGGTCATCGCTGACATCCACGTCGCTCAAGGCATCTTCCAGATCCTCGTCGCTCACCGTTCCATTGGCCAAATCCGCCGTATCTTCCGGGCCTCGATAGCCGTGACGGTGATCATAGGCCATGACACCGGCCCGCACCGCTTTATAGGCTGCGTCCTGGTTGGCCTTGAACACTGTGGTAATTACCTTGTAACCCCGGTTATAGACGTCCTCCCCATAGGTTTGCACCATGTACTGACGGGCCATTTCGGCCACATAATCGGCCTTGAGCAGAAAGCCGGAATGGAAGGGGGTGGCATGACCCGGATTATGCAAGGCGTAATCGTAGTCCCCGTCACTCAAAAACTTG
>DAIDKJ010000097.1 GCA_027450105.1 Ferrovum sp. | reverse complement strand
ACATGGTACGCATGTATGGCTCCAGTCTTACGGGGCGCCTGGATACGGACCCCGACAAGGAGCCCGAGAACCCTTCCGAGGCTGACTCCGGGTCGGCAGCCCCCGCATCCGGACGCAACCGGGCCAGCAAACCTTGAGGATTTTGCCGTGGGTGCCACGCTCATGAGTTTTGTACGCAGTTGGATTTTTCCGGCCCTGGGCAAACTCCGGGTGGGTGGGGGGATGTGCCTCCTGTGGCCGCTGCTGCTTGTGGCCTGCACCTCGTCCAGTCAGGTACCGGATACCCGGCCACAGCATTGGAACGACCTGGATGTGCGGGTGGAATCCCGGCCCAGCCCACCTACGGCGGGCATGAACGAATTTCTGGTGATTCTGACCGACTCCCGGGGGCAGCCGGGCTGGGACTGTTTGGTGGATATTCGCACGGCACAGGCCGACCCCTGGAAACAGGCCATCCAGGATGGCCGGGTGGGAGTCTACCGACGCTCGGCACTGCTGGCTCCGGGGGAGCGCAGCGTGGTCCAGGTGCGGGTATCCCGTGGAACCCAGCAGGCGGTGTTGCGCTTTCCCATCCATCTGACTCCGGGTGGATGAGCATTCTTTGGGCAACCGGCCAGGGCCGGCGTGCGCAGTTTTATACAGCAGTCTAGGGAGATGACCCTTTGCGGGTCTTGAATGAAACCTCTGAAGAAGACTGGGTGGATTGAACAGGCCGGCGCTGCTGGGCTACACTTCTTTCCCGGGCGATTCAGAATTTACAGGGAGGGTGGCACATGTTGCGTTTGCAAAAGATACTGATGGGCTGGGTGTTGACATGCTGTGTAGTGGGAGCCTGGGCGGCGGGTGGACCGACGCGGGATTGCCCGGACTGTCCTGAAATGGTCAGCATTCCTGCGGGAGCGTTTACCATGGGCTCCGGCCCCATGGAGCATAAGGTGACCATTCCCAAGCCCTTTGCCCTGAGCACCACGCTGGTCACCCAGGGCGAGTGGCGCGCGGTGATGGGGCGTAACCCCAGCGAGTTTGCCGCCACCTGTGGCGATCAATGCCCGGTGGATAACGTGAGCTGGGAAGACGTCCAGATCTACATTCTGCGCCTCAATGCCAAAACCGGTAAACATTATCGTCTGCCCACCGAGGCTGAATGGGAATATGCCTGTCGTGCGGGGGCCGCTACCCAGTATTGCGGCAGCAATACTGCCGACGAAGTGGCCTGGTATGAGGGCAACAGCGACAATCACCCGCATCCCGTGGCCACCAAGAAGCCCAATGCCTGGGGCCTGTATGACATGAGCGGCAATCTGTGGCAATGGGTGGAGGACTGTTATCACTACGACCTGCAAAACGGCCCGGTCAACGGTTCCGCCTGGGAGCCCGGTCCTTATCCCACTTCTTCCGAAGTGTGCGTGTCGCGGGTGTTGCGTGGTGGATCCTGGCATAACACCTCCCAGGAACTTCTGGTGGATCGCCGCTCGGCCGACGATGCCTCGGTCCGGGTGCATAGCATCGGGTTTCGCCTCGCCAAAACCTTGTGATTTGGCGTCGTGTTCTAAGAGTCCTGCTCGTCACGCTGGTGACGCTGGGGTTGGGGGGGTGGTGGCTGCATCAGGCCACGCCCATGCCCCCTTCAACGCTGGGACCTGGGGTGGTGCGTGCGCAAAATGCCCCGCTGCTGCCACCGTTTCGTCTGGAGTCCACCCACGGGGTTTTTTCCAATGCCCAGTTGCGCGGTCAGTGGACCTTTCTGCTCTTTGGCTACACCCATTGCCCAGACGTGTGCCCCACCGATCTGGCCTTGCTGGATCGGGTGGTGCGCGATCTGGGCCAGCAGGGGCAAGACAAGCTCCAGGTGGTGTTTGTGTCGGTGGATGCTCCACGAGATTCCCTGGCGGTGTTGGGACGCTTCGTTCCCGCTTTCAATCCCGCTTTTGTGGGCGCCACCGGGTCGGATGAGGCGCTGCAGGCGCTGACCAAACCCCTGGGCGTCTATTTTGTGCGCAATGTGCAGGAAGGTCCGGGCTACAGCGTGGACCACAGCAGTGCCGTGTATCTGATCGATCCTCAGGGGCGGCTGCAAGCCTCTTTTCAGATGCCCCAAACGCCGCAGCAGATGGAGCGTGACAGCGCCAACCTCATGCGCTCGGAACAATAAGGATCTCTGCAAGAATCTATCGCAAAGCAGAGGGCCCCGAGCCTGGGCTGGACACTTCTGCGCCCGTAGCGGGCGGCGGTACAGAGGGCCACTTGGAGCGAGAGGAGGGTGGGACTTTACGGATTGCTCGAGTCGGGTTTGGAAAACAGAGTGAGCACGATGTTGGAAAAGTACACCATAAAGCCCACCGCCATGCAGGTGCCGGCCAAGGCTACCACCGGGCCGTACCAATGATGTGCGGCAGTCATGGCTACCCGGTCATGCAGCATCAGATAGCCTTCCCAGCTGCCAAACACCATTTGCGCCGTGTAAAAGCTATACACGCCGATGAATAACCACCAGAAGGAATGCTGCACCAGGCGCTGGGAGTAGACGGCCTTGCCACTGAGTTTGGGCAACAGATAGTAGGTGGTTCCCATGGCCAGAGTGACCACGCCACCCACCAGATTCATGTGCGCATGGGCCAAGGGGTCGATCATGTGACCCGGCCCGCCATAGGGGCTGCCAATGGAATCCAGCCAGGCCCGGATGGGCGGGAAAACCTGGAGCATCCCGTGCATGGCCCCGATGAAGAGGGAAGTGGCCGATACGATGAAAAACTTCAGAAGGCGGCGATTGTCTGGATCTGGCGTCATGGGTTCAGCGTAACGTCCTGCCCAAGGGCAGTCGTCACGTGCTCGAATTGATCAATGCAGCGGGTTTGGACCGACGGATTGCGCCCCCGTGAAGCAGCATATGCTGAACGGGGACGCAGGATGCGGGATTACTTTTTGCTGTTCTTGCTGACGATGTCCGCGCCCATGCCACCCAATGTGGCGGACACGATAATGCCCAACACGAACAGGACGACGGGAATGATCATATACCCTTTATCCATGATTTCCATATTAACCCCCTCATTTTAATGGTTTTTTAAAAAAACACCCACACCCTCCGGGAACTGGGCCATTCATGGTAACAAAAGCTGCGTTACAAGGCAATGAATCCTGTAGACCCCGTTTCGCCCCGGTTGGTTCACTCCACCCGGGTCCAACGACTATCTTCCAGATCCAGTTCGTCGCGAAAGATATCCTGATAGGACGCATATACCGCCGCCACGATGGTGGGAACGGCGATCATGAACAGCAGCCCCCCCAACAAGGGGACGGCAAAGGCGGTGATGATGGCGAGCGCCAGCAAGGCACCCATGCCCAGGGAATAGGCCAGAAAGGGCCCAGTGTTCATGGCGCAGGCCTGCCCGCTCAGGGTTAAAGCCCGGGCTGTGGTGAGGTTGCTGAACACCAGCAAGGCCGGGGCAAACCAGCCCATCATGAGCAGTACGATCTGGATGAGGGACAAGACGATGAGCAAGGGGGTGAATTGCGACAAGAGCACCTGTAGTTGGTCCAGATTGCCGCTGCCATCCAGAGTGAGATGTTGCAGCGCATCCATTTGCTGGCCGCCCCACAGGGTCAAGATCAGGGTCAGCAGCACTTCGCCCAGCAAATTGACTCCCCCTAAGCGAATCAGTCGTGCCGGCTGGTTGAGAAAACCGGCAAACAGGTGACTGGCTTGCAACGAGCGTCCCTGGTCGATGGTGCGACAACCCACCATCAACCCGGCAAAGAGAATGGGGAGCAAAATGGAAAAGAGGATGGGCCCGATGACCATGACCAGGCTGCATAGCAGGGAAAATCCAAACCACAGGCTCATGGTTTTCATCCAGCCAAAGGGGCTTTTGAAGACCAGTTGAAAGCCTTCGTATATCCAGAGAAAGCCCCGGTGAAAGGGAACGCGCCGCGGTGTGATCATAGGGGCCAGGAGGGTTGGGTCTGCACGTGATGGGTCAGGATACGCTCAAACCAGGTGGGGTCGTGGGGATGCACCATTTCGCCCGGGCGGGGCAGGAATTTGTCGTGGGAGCGGGACAGCCAGAAGCGCAGCGCCGCAGCGCGCAACATGACGGGCCAGGCGGATTTTTCGCCCGACGTCAGGGGGCGTTGCGCCGCGTAGGCGTGCACCAGCGCCAGGGTGCGCGCCGCATCGAGACGGGCGTCGGGCGTCATGCACCAATCATTGACCACGATGGCCAGATCGTAGAGCCAGGAGTCGGTTCCGGCAAAATAGAAATCGATGACTCCACCAACCTGCTGTTCCTGGAAAAGGACGTTGTCGCGAAACAGATCCGCATGAATCGGACCGCGAGGCAGCTCGTCAAAGCGGTGCAAGGCTTGAAAAGCCAGCTCCTGACGCAGCAATTCCTGCTGTTGCGGGCTGAGGTAACCCCGAATCAGACGCGCGGTGGCATGCCACCAGGCGGGACCGCGGGGATTGGGATGCTCTCCGGGGTAGTGGGCGGCTCCCACATGCAGGCGCGCCACCAAGGCCCCCATGGCCGCACAATGGGCAACGTCCGGGGTCATGCACGATTGTCCGGACAGGCGCGTGACCAGCGTGGCTGGTTTGCCGCACAGGGCGGAAAACAAATGCCCCTGCAGGTCGGGCAGGGGCCGCGGACAGGGTAGCCCCTGAGCGGCCAGATGGTCCATCAAGTGCAGATAGTAGGGGAGCTCTTGGGGTTGAAGCTTTTCGAACAGGGTGAGGACGAAGCGCCCCTGGGTGGTATCCACAAAGTAATTGGTGTTTTCGATGCCCGAGGCAATGGGGACCTGGGCCTGTACCGTCCCCACCGCGTAACGGGAGAGCCAGAGGGAGAGATCCGTGGGAGATACGGGGGTGAAGACGGCCATGACAGACGGGCTCGAAAACCTAGAAGTGGAGGATGACCCAGCGCGGGACCTGAAAACCGGTGTCGAAACTATCGTAACGACGCCAGACGTTGGCCCCCTCTTCGTCCACCAGATAATAGGGTGGGCCTACTTTGGGGGTCACCTTGATCTTGTACAGGCGTCCGTTGATGCGGTATTCCTCGAAGGTGGCGTTTTCGCGCTGGACGATGGTGACTTCTGGCTCTGGTGCAGTTCCCTCGGGGGCATCCGGCGTGCTGGCGCGCGGGGGAGGGAGCGGATCGGGGCGCTCGGGGCCATAATCGGGCGGTGGCGGTGCGTCGGACAGGGAGCCGGAGGCCGCTGGTGTGTTCGCGGCAGATAAGGAGATGCTGGCGCATGACAGCACAGCCGCCAGGGTGATGGCGCAACCGGGGAAACGGCGGGCACGAAGTGGGTTCATGGGTGGATTCTAGCAGTCCCCCGGGGGTT
>DAIDKJ010000096.1 GCA_027450105.1 Ferrovum sp. | reverse complement strand
AGCAACACGCCCTGGGCATGGGGCAAGGCCCCACCGGATAAACCGGTGCCAGAGCCCCGGGCCACCACTGGAATGCTGTGTTCGGAACAATACTTGAGGACGGATTGAACCTGGGCTTCTGTCTGGGGTAACAAAACCATCCAAGGTAATTGCCGATAGGCTGTCAACCCATCGGTTTCAAAGGGTCGCAAATCCTCTGGGTCGGTCAGCACGGATCCCCGTGGAAGCCATTGGGACAGGGCTGCCGCCACTTGTGCCTGAGTTACAGAAACGGACATGATAGGAATCCTTGGGAGCGTTATATGGAATATAGCCGAAGACTGGGAGGGATTCCAGCCTTGACCTTCAGCCTCGACCTTCTGCCTTGACCTTCACCCATGGGTTTATCAAGCGCGAGGTTCCAGGGCAAACACTTGCGCCACACTCAAGGCGCTGCCCGTAATGGCCACCCGCTTGCGCCGCCCGGAATGCCCAGAACAGAGGCGTACCTGTGCCAGTGGAACCTGAAAGGCCTGGGCCAGAAACCGCAGCAGCACTTCATTGGCTTTACCATCCACGGGTGGCGCAGCCAAACGAATCTTCAAGGCCTCGCCATACAGCCCCACATAGGCCGTTTGCTTGGCACCGGGCTGAGCATGGATATCCAGATACACGACGTCAGGCTCCAGAGTCCACCTCCCACCGACTCCGAAGCGCCCAGCGTACAGAGGGCATTTTCAAGTAGCGCATGGCTTTGGAAAAAAGACCTGCGAGCCCGCGTTCAGGTGCTCTTTTTGATCAAGCCACCCAACAGCGCCGGAATCTCCCGGGGTTTCTTGCCCAGACTGGCCATGGGAGGCCGGCCAAAGTGCGAGCGCGACAAGTGGCCCCGATGATGCTCGCCAGGCTCACGTCTAACCTTGGAGGGCGCAACCTCCTGCGCCACTGCTGCTGCCTCTTGCCCTCCCCCAAGGTCGGGAGCGGCCGGCGCCGAAGCTGTGGCCATTGGCTGCCTTGCCTGGATGGGTGCTGCCTCTGGCGCGGGTACGTTCACCATAGTCCCGTGGGAACGATGCGGAGCGCGGGTCGTGTCGGTTGTTCCTGGGCGACGTAATCCTGTGCGACTGCGCATACCCTTGGCATCGAGACCCTCTGGCGTTGGGTTGTTCTGATCGAACCCGGGAACAAGCACCTGTTCGAGCGTGGTTTTGATCAGGCGCTCGATGGCCGCCAATTCTTTTACCTCTTCGGGGCAAACCAGGGAATAAGCATGCCCGGTGCTGCCTGCCCGCCCCGTTCGGCCTATGCGATGAACATAATCTTCCGGCACATGGGGTAATTCGAAGTTCACCACAAAGGGCAGTTGGTCGATATCCAGTCCTCGGGCGGCAATATCGGTGGCCACCAGAATACTGACCTTGCCGGTCTTGAACTCTTCCAGACTGCGCGTACGATGCACCTGGGTTTTATCGCTATGAATGGCGACCGCCGAAATACCCTCGCGCTCCAACTGGTGGCACAGACGATTTGCCCCATGTTTGGTGCGCATGAACACAATGGCCTGAGGTATTGGTTCGGTGCGAATCAGATGAACCAGCAATTCGCGTTTGCGCTCCTTATGCACCGGATAAATGACTTGCCGCACCAGATCTGCTGTGGCATTGCGTCGTGCCACTTCGATGGTGACCGGATCCTGCAACAGGCCCCCGGAAAGCTTTTTGATATCGTCCGAAAAGGTGGCAGAAAACAACAGATTTTGCCGCTGTTTGGGCAGCAGGAGCAAAATACGCCGAATGTCTGGAATGAACCCCATGTCCAGCATGCGGTCGGCTTCATCCAGCACCAGGATTTCCACTTGTGACAAATTGATGGTGCGTTGCTGCACATGGTCCAGCAGGCGACCTGGGGTTGCCACCACAATTTCCACGCCAGCCATCAATTCCTTGATCTGTGGGTTCATGTTGATGCCCCCATAAATCACGGCGGCACGCAAGGGCAGATATTTTCCGTAAGTTTGAACGCTGGCATGCACTTGTGCGGCCAACTCCCGCGTGGGGGTCAAGACCAGACAGCGAATCGGATGTTTGGCCGGCGATACACTTGTGCTCGCCAAGGGTTGCAGGCGATGCAGGATGGGCAAGGTAAAACCGGCCGTTTTGCCCGTCCCCGTTTGAGCGGCGGCCTGAACATCCCGGCCCGCAAGGATTAACGGAATAGCCTGAGCCTGAATAGGGGTCGGTTCGGAATAACCCTGTTCGGACACTGCGCGTAGCAGTTCGGGGGACAACCCCAATGAATCAAAACTCACTGTTTTGCTCCTGATCGGCCCTCCAGCGTTGTGCGCAAGACCCGGTCAAGGCTGAAGTAAAGAGGCAAGGAAAAAGCAGATCACGCGACCGGAACACGATGAAGTACGACAATTCTATCAGAAAAACCGGATCTTACCTGTTACGGCAAACCCTTGGATGGGGAATGGCAATCATAATCTTTTGGTTATGATGATGACAAATAAACATGATTGTTAAATAGTACTGATATAGTCTATATTTAGAACCGATTCAATCTTCCCCCGGTGCTTTGATGGTTGGTTGAGTCGTGAACTCCTTGGCGCGGTGGCCCTCCCCCGCTGCAGCGCAACTAGCCGCGAAGTGATTCGCGGTTTTTTTTTGCGCCATTGATTTAATACGCCATTGATAGGCCTGAGACGTTGAGGCAATGATGGGATTTATTCCTGATCGTCCGTGTTTGATGGTCGTTTGCGAAGATTACGGCGCAGATGAGCAAACTGGGCATCGTAAGTTTTTCCCACGATACTGACCAAAACACCCGTCGTCCAACCAAAAGTGAACAATCCGCTCATGGCAATAAACAAGGCCAGCTGACGCCAGCCCGCAGGCAGCAGCACGTCACCATATCCCAGGGTGGTGTAGGTTTCCCCAGAAAAATAGAAGGCAGTGCGAAAATCCGTAATGGCACCAACCCCCCATACCGTAATGGCAATGACCAGTACTTCCAGCAAATGAGTCAGCAACAAGAGGGAGACCAGATAAAAGAAATACATCTGGCGACGAATTTCATTTCGTTCATGCAGGTAGGTGGGCCAGTTCCATTCAAACCGGTGCATGACCTGATACATGCCCACACTGTGTATGATCATGGACCCGAAAATCAGAAAGAGACCCAGAAAAATTTCTGCCAATGAACGCATTTAAACCTCTACTTGGGTAGCGTTTGCATATCCAACGCGCGAAAGCCGTACCCAGGCATGCAAGGCAAACACCCGTATCGGGCGGGATGCGCGAAGCCTTATAGCATTCTGAGAAATATGGCTTTTTATTTTTCTGGCTCATGAAAGTCGATTTGGCCTTCATTCTTGATGCCTCGGCTGGCGTGGACCTTCAGCAGTTTGGCTGCGTTGAGGAGTCCCTCGTCCAGACTGTAGAGCATCTTTGCGGCGTTGTTGCTGGCGATGGCCAGGTGCAGCGCATCACCTGCCCGTAACCGGGAGGCAAAGTGCTGGATAAAAGCCTTGGCATGCTCATAGTCTGCAACCCTTGGCACGATGACTTGGAATGATTCAGAGACCAGTTCATCAAACTGGCCAATAGCGAGGAGGGCATGGTCTTCGGCCAGTCCGCCCATCCTGACTTCGCGGGCGATGAGGCTGGCAAACTCAACCCGCGTCCAATGGCTGACATACAGCTGCCCAACGGGGAGCTTTGCGAAGTAAGCCTCGATTTCTTCGCTGGAGTCCTCTTCCAGAATGAGCGGCGCCAGAAAGCTGGTGTCGAAATAAAGCATCAAAGGCCCTCGTCACGCATTTCCCGCAGCAGGTTGGCACTGGATTTACTCCAGCGGGGCATGCCACGGCGAAACTCAGCCAGTGACTTGAGGGGGAGCTTCGGCTTTTCGACTGGGGAAATACGAGCAATTGGCTGGCCACGGCGCGTGATAACCACTTCTGCGCCTGCTTCAACCTGGTCGAGAAGATGGCTCAAATGGGTTTTGGCTTCAGCCAGGGTAACAGTGCTCATACCGCCCTCCGAATTAGTCATGGCATTGGTCATATTATAGCGCGAATAACCTGGCTCGGTCAGAAAGCCAGCCCCACATGCACGTTACGAGTCCTGGCTGTCATGGATACCGTCGTCCCAATTGGCAGCACTGAAAAGGCTGCCATCCCTCTCTCTGATGCGGGTCCTTGACGACTGGCTGTTCACTGTGGTTAGAGAGACAGTCGAACTCGCTATCAGACGAAAGGGCAGTCTTCGGCGAATGAGTTAGAGAATTTGCTGGAAATTACTGGAGGTCTATGGACAACAGGTTGGCGCGGGGTATGACGGGGACTGAGGCAAGAGGCTTTTTCTAGAAAACTTGTTTGTTTTCAATTGGTTATAAGCATAGTTGGCGGAGTGGACGGGACTCGAACCCGCGACCCCCGGCGTGACAGGCCGGTATTCTAACCAACTGAACTACCACTCCTTGACTACAACAGCATCACCACATCTTCTACCCAAAGGCAAACGGGTGTTAGACAATCATGCTCAACCAACTTGGCCGGCTGGAAGCTCTAACCGTGCCAGAAAACGGCATCATTTCAGCAAGAACTGAGGCGCTGAACTGGTGGGTGCTGAGGGGTTCGAACCCCCGACATTCGCCTTGTAAGGGCGACGCTCTACCAACTGAGCTAAGCACCCCCAAAGACCGCTAGTTTAGCGCATCTTTCAGTGCTTTACCAGCCCTGAATTTGGGAACTTTGGCGGCCTTGATCTTGATGGCTTCACCCGAACGCGGATTACGGCCAACCCGCGCAGAACGCTTGCTAACATAAAAGGTACCAAACCCCACCAGAGTGACCTGCCCCCCCTTTTTCAAAGTCTTCTTGACGGCTTGCACAACGCTATCCAGCGCACGGGCAGCCGCCGCTTTTGAAATATCCGATTCGCTGGCAACGTGATCGATGAGTTCGGTTTTGTTCACCTGGATTCCCCTTTTATTGTTTGGCTAGGACAGTACAGATCCACTACACTGAAACAGCAATACTCAGTTTCATTTCTGAGTGAGTCTTTATAAAATCCCTGGCCTTGCATGTCAATCATTTTCGGTTGAATCTCACCCACAAGAGTGCGCCCGTGCCGGGGCACAACAAAACCCCACAAAACGAGGCGTTTGTGGGGTCCGAAAAAACCCATCAACAGCATGGACGGTTTTAATGTTTGATAGAACTTGCTGTCGCCTTCTTGCTGGCCACTATGGGTGGTTGTGGAACTGCAGGGGACTGGGAAGTCAATTCCGCTTCTGGCATCCGCTCCAAAGCCAGGGCCAGCACTTGGTCGATCCAGCGCACGGGATGTAACTCCAGGCGGCTTTTGATGTTGTCGGCAATTTCCACCAGATCCTTGGTGTTTTCCTCCGGAATCAACACCGTCTTGATACCCCC
>DAIDKJ010000095.1 GCA_027450105.1 Ferrovum sp. | reverse complement strand
GGACCCGAATCTGAGCGCTATCTGGCACTTGTTTGATACAGACGACGATATGCATGTTGCCCTCCATCAATGTCTTCCTGAAGGGTACTGAGCAACCTCCGTGCCAGTCTGGTTACTTTTCAATGGGCTCACTGTAATCAATGAGATAGCGCATTTCTTCGGGAGTGGTGGGTTGTCGGAAACCTTACATATCCGAGCGCTGTCGGGTGGGCAATGCGGCCTTGAGCTGATCCAGTTGCACGGTTTGAACACCGGCCGCCTGCTGGAATACCTTGAAGACCTTTTCTGCCGCCGGCGAGGAGTCCAGAAAATCCTGATAGGCCTGCTGCAAGTGCTGACGGTACAAGGCGCGCTGTTCTGCGTCGGACAAGGTGGTGGGCACCGGATAGCGTGCCAGGTATTGCTGCAAGCGTTTGAGAATGTGCAGGCGATTGACCTGCAGCACTTCAGGCGTGAAGGGCACGTCTAGCGCACTGAAGAACTCTTCCGCAGCGGACAGGGTGTTGAGTATGTCCATGATCTTGGCGCTCATGATTCCTCCACAAGGATCTGTTGATCATTCACCGCAGGTTCCAGGATGATTGCCTCATTGCCTGGGGCTTCTGACGGGGGTGATTTCAAGGTAAAGTCGAATCAGTTCGGAAGACTGGGGAGAGCGTTTGTTCTGTATGGCAAAGTCGCGAATCAATTCCAGCATCTGCCCCGCCTGTTTTTCCTGCAAGGGGATACCCAACTGGGCACAGATATGCATGACCCCATGGCGCCCGGAATGCTTACCCAACACCAGTGTCCGTCGGCGTCCCACCTGGGCCGGGTCGAAGTTTTCATAGGTTTGCGGGTCTTTGAGCAGACCATCCACGTGCAATCCCGACTCATGGGTGAAAACAGCTTCGCCCACGATGCTTTTGTTCACAGCCACAGAGCGCCCCGAGGCTTGGGCCACCACCCGTGAAATTTCCGGAAAGCGTTTCATGTCGATGGGGGTGGGTACGCCATAGATGCGCCATAACGCCGTGATGACTTCTTCCAGGGGTGCATTACCCGCCCGTTCTCCCAGACCGTTCACCGTGGTGTTGATGTGCGTTGCACCGGCCAGAAAGGCGGCCATGGAGTTGGCCGTGGCCAGGCCCAGATCATCGTGGGAATGGATTTCCAGTGCCAGATCGGTCCCGGCACGCAGTGCGGAAATCTTATTGAAAGTTCCGAAAGGGTCCAGGGTACCCAAGGTATCAGCATAGCGAAAGCGCACTGCGCCGGCTTCCTGCGCCACGTCCAGCAGGCGTTGGATGAAACCCAGGTCGGCGCGCGAGGCGTCTTCCCCGCCCAGGGAGACGCTCAGGCCCAAATCGCAAGCCCTGCGCACGAGGCTGGAAATCTGTTCCAGAACCCAGCGCCGATCCCGGTGAAGTTTGCGCTCGATCTGCAAGTCGGATACGGGGAGCGATAAATTGACCAAGGGGACGCCGGTGCGTGCACAAGCGTCCAGGTCGGCATGGGTCATGCGCCCCCAGACCATCAGCTGTGCAGAAAGACCGAGGGCCTGAAGGGCCTGAATATCTTCGATTTCCGACTCGCCAATGATGGGAATGCCCACTTCCAGTTCGGCCACGCCCGCCTCCGAGAGGAGTCGTGCAATCGCTATTTTTTCGGGAAGGGAAAAGGCCACGCCAGCGGTTTGTTCGCCATCGCGCAAGGTGGTGTCATTGATGACGGGGATCCGCTGGCGCATCTCAATCCTCCTCGCGGGCATGGTTGAGTGAGTAACGGGGAAGTTCGATGACCAGGGGCTCGTTGGTTACCAGAACCTGGCAGGCCAGGCGCGAAGTGGCGGTCAGCCCCCAGGCTTGCTCCAACCGGTCTTCTTCTTTGTTCGAAGCAGGTTGCAAGGATTGAAATCCTTCACGAATGATGACGTGGCAGGTACTGCAAGCGCAGGCACCAGCGCAGGCGTGCTCGATGTCCAGGCCGGCATCCAGTAGCGCATCGCTGAGCAGACCGCCGGGGCGAACATCGAGCGCTCTTCCTGTGGGGCAAAGTCCCGCATGGGGGAGGATGGTCACCTGTGTCATCCTGGAGTCTCCAGTTGTTGAATGTGCTTGCCGTGGAGCGCACGCGCAAGACTTGCGTTCATGCGTCGTGCTGCAAAATCCTGGGTGGCTTCATTCAGGCCTGCACAGGCAGCACGCAGACTGGCTACCGTGCCGCCTTCGGCGGATTCCAGCAATTCGGTCGTGACCTGCACCCGGGACTCGATGAGTTGCCTTTCGGGTTTGGATAGAAGCCTGTGCCCGTCTTCCTTCAGAGCCACCAGGACCGTGTCCAGCAAACGCCGCGCCTCCACTTGAGCCTCGCGCAGGGCCCGGACCGATTGGTCATGGGTGGCCTGGGAACGACCGGCCTCGAGCATGGCGCGAATTTCTTCCTCGTGCAGGCCAACCGTAGGTTTGACCTGGACCTGGGCTTCGGTTCCCGTGCGTTGCTCACGGGCCGTGACCGCCAACAGGCCATCGGCGTCCACCTGAAAGGTGACGCAAATTCTGGCGGCGCCAGCCACCATGGGGGGAATGCCCTGAAGGTCGAAATGGGCCAAGGAACGACATTCACTGACCAACTCCCGTTCGCCTTGCAGGATATGAATGCGCATGGCGCGCTGCCCATCCTTGAAGGTGGTGAATTCCTGGGCGCGCGTGACCGGGATCGTGGTGTTGCGGGGAATGATTTTTTCCACCAGCCCGCCCATGGTTTCCAACCCCAGGGAGAGGGGAGTCACATCCAGTAACAGGGCCTGCTCACTGCGTTGTCCCATCATGAGCGCCTGAGCCTGATGGGCGGCACCCAAAGCCACCGAGCAATCGGGGTCCAGACTGGTGAGCACTTCGCACCCAAAAAAATCCTTCACCGTCTGTTGCAGGTGTTGCATGCGGGTTGCTCCGCCTACCAATACCACGCCATCCAGGGCTTGCAAATCCACTTTTGCGTCTTTCAGGGCGCGTCGTACCGGCTTGAGCGTGCGCTGAAGCAGCGTTTGGGAGCGCTCAAAAAACGTATTTCGAGTCAGCACCAGGGTTTGCGGGGTTCCTGCTTGCTCCAGGACCAGGGTTGCGCTGTCTTGTTGAGATAAGGACTCCTTGGCCAAGCGGCATTGCGTCAATACCTGGCGTAAACGTTCGGGTGAGCTTGCAACAGGGCCGATGAGGGACTCGACCCAGGTGAGGATGCACGCATCGAAATCGTCTCCCCCCAGCGCGGAATCACCACTGGTGGCCAGGACTTCGAAAACGCCCTGAGTGAGGCGCAGAATCGAAAAATCGAACGTTCCTCCACCCAGATCGTACACGCAGTAGAGCCCTTCCTTTTTCTGATCCAAACCATAGGCCAGGGCGGCTGCAGTGGGTTCGTTCAGCAGTCGCAGCACGGGAAGTCCTGCCAGTTGTGCCGCATCCTTGGTGGCTTGACGTTGGGCGTCATCAAAATAGGCCGGGACCGTGATGACGGCTCCTGCCAGTTCGCCCTCTATGGCGCGTTCGGCGCGCAGACGCAAGTGCTTCAGGATTTCGGCGGACACTTGTATGGGATTGACCGTTCCGGCCACGGTCTGCATCTGAACCATGCCGGGTGCGTGGATAAACCGATAGGGGTAGGTTTGGGGGGAGGCAATGTCCGCTAATTGACGACCCATGAAGCGTTTGATGGAAACCAGGGTGTTCATGGGATCGATACTGGCGGCCTGGCGCGCTTCTTCGCCCACTTGCGTGCCGTGTTTCATGTAGCGAACCACCGAGGGCAACAGAACCCGACCCTGTTCATCGGGCAAGGCGGTGGCAGTCCCGTTGCGCAGGGTGGCCACCAAAGAATGTGTGGTTCCCAAATCGATCCCGATGGCATACCGGCGCCCTGTGGAGGAGGGTGCCAAATCAGGCGTTGTGTGGGGGATGGGCATCATGAATCCTCCAGGACCTCGAGCGCGTTATCGATGGTTTCCTGCAGTCTTTGATAAAAGCCGAATTCCTGTAAGCGTGCAGCGGCCTGAAGATAATCCTGCTGTTGATCCAGCAGAGTGGCCAAGGTGGCCGAGAGCGAGCCCATGGTGAGTAGAACTTCCTCCCGTAGGGCGTTTAATTGGGACACGTTGCCCTGTTTTGCGGCCCGCTCCACGGACTCGTGCCAAGTCATCTGGCGCAGTAAAAACGTCACAGGCAAGGGCGGGGTTTTTTCCACGTCCAATCCCTGTAGTTCCAAAACGTGGCGTGCGCGAGTGGCGTCCTGGCGAAGAACCCGATACCCCTCGTTGATCAGGGCGGATCGTCCCAGTACGTCCGCCGCAGTGCTCGCCGGGCCGGCAGCGCAACGATCAGGATGGTACGTGTGCTGCAGGGCGCGCCACGCCTGCTCCAGTTGTTGCAAGTCGATTTGAAATCGGGGCTGCAGGCCATACAGGGCAAAAAAATCCCTGTATGGTTCTGGGTCCGGAATAGGGGTGGGGGGCATGAGGAGGGCTACACCGAGAAGGAACTACCGCAGCCGCAGGTGGCCGAGGCATTGGGGTTGGTGATGATGAATCGGGCGCCCTCCAGGCTTTCCTTGAAATCGATGGTCACCCCGGCCATGTATTGCGAACTCATGGCATCCACGAGCAGTGTGAGTCCCGCCTTGTGCAGGACCCAGTCGTCCTCGGCCACCTGATCATCAAAGGCAAAGCCATACTGAAAGCCGGAGCAGCCCCCACCAGTGACGTAGATGCGCAGTTTCAGATTTTCTCCCTGCTCGGCCGCCAGCAACGCGCCCACCCGCTGCAGGGCATTGGCTGTCAGATGAATGAGGTCGACGACTTCAGTGGATTCAGACATGAGCATCTCCTGAGGTAAGGGGTTCTGGTTCGCAAGCGGCGTAGCCCTGAGGTTCGATATGGTTTTTGGTGCGGTAGTCCTGGATGGCGGCACGGATGGCATCCTCGGCGAGTACCGAACAATGAATTTTCACGGGCGGCAGGGCCAACTCTTCGGCGATGTGCGTATTTTTGATATCCAGGGCCTGATCGAGGGTTTTCCCCTTCAACAATTCGGTCACCAGGGAGGAGGAAGCGATGGCGCTGCCACAGCCATAGGTCTTGAATTTGGCGTCTTCAATGACGCCCGAGTCGCTCACCTTGATTTGCAGTTTCATGACGTCACCACAGGCGGGGGCGCCCACCATGCCGGTGCCCACTTGTGGTGTATTTGCGTCCAGGGAACCCGCGTTTCTCGGGTTTTCGTAGTGATCGATGACTTTATCGCTGTAGGCCATGGGGTATCTCTCCTGGTTCAATGCTGCTTCCATTACACACGTGAGGTGTTTTTGTGCCTTGTTTAAAGACTCCCGGAGGAGTGTGGAGTAGAGGGTTTACGGTGCGACTCTGTGCCATGAACCCAGTTGACGGTCCG
>DAIDKJ010000094.1 GCA_027450105.1 Ferrovum sp. | reverse complement strand
CAGCGGCAATTGTTGTGGCAACTGTTGCCAATCGAACACGGTTCCGGTCCCTCCAGGAACGCCATCCACCCAGGTATCCACCAGCAACGCCTGAGCGCGCGGGTAGTTCGTTGCATATTGTACCAAATCGGTACCCGGCTTCATGTGCGCCACCTTGATATAGGGCATTTGCCATCGATCGCATTGGGCGGGTGTTTCCGCACCGTGAAATTGCAATAACTGCAGGGGCACCTGTTGCAGTACTGCTTCGATGAGAGTGGGGGGGGCATCCACAAACAGCCCCACTGCCGTGATGAACGGTGGAACATGGCGCAACAACGTTTGCGCCTGCAAGATGGAAACATGTCGGGGACTAGCCGGATGGAACACCAATCCCAGCGCATCGGCTCCACTTTGCGCCACCCATTCCACTTCCTCGGGGCGGGTCAGTCCACAAATTTTGATACGCGTGCGCTGGATCATGGAAACGAAAACACCGGGGTCACCGATGCATCCGACAAGAGAGGAATCTGCCATTGAGGAGCATACTCGATGCCTGCCAGATACAACCCATCCGGTGCAAAGGTTGGGGCTGAACGGGTACGATTACGCCCCAACAGCAATGCCCTCATCCATTCCGGTGGCTGGCGCCGGCATCCCACATACACCAGGGCCCCCACCAGATTACGCACCATATGCTGCAGGAAAGCATCCGCCCGAAACCGAAAACAGAACAGATCTCCCAGGCTCATGACCTGGGCTTCCAGCAACGTTTTGACGGGGCTTTTGGCTTGGCATTCCGCAGCCCGGAAGGCGCTGAAATCATGGGTTCCAAGAATTTGGCGCAATCCCTCCTGCATGGACTCCAGGTGCAAAGGATGATGATACCACCCCCATTTTTGAGACTGCAACGCAGGACGAACGGCGCGATTGAGCAATAAGTATTCGTAGGTGCGCGAGCGGGCACAAAAACGAGCATGGAAGGTCTCGGGTACGGGTTTAGCCCAAAGCACGGCGACGGTTTTGGGCAAATGCGCATTACTGCCCCGCACCCAGGAAACCGGCAAGCGCTGCGCCTGAGTATCGAAATGTACCACTTGAGCGCGGGCATGCACTCCCCGGTCGGTACGACCGGCCGTCACCACCGTCACCGCTTCACCAGCCACTGTTGACAAGGCGATTTCCAGCGCCGCCTGAACGGAGGGGTGCTGGGTTTGACGCTGCCAACCACAAAAAGCGGCCCCATCATATTCCACCCCCAGAGCAATCCTCATGATCCCACTCCGGCCCGGACGCCAGGGTAAATCACTTAACGCCCTTCCAGCAGGGCTAAAGCCTGACGACGCAAGCGGGCATCATCACGTTCCAGAATGGGCGCGATGGCCTCCCGCACCCCCTCCAGATCACCCCGCCACTGACAGTAACGGGCCACGAGCAGCAATTGTTCGGCGTTCAAATCGCTCAAGGAAACGATGGGCGGCACAACCGGCAGTGCAGATTCCGCCACCAAGGCTTCACTTTGCAGGGGCAAACCCACTTCGGCCAGATCCTGCGCCGACACATCCAGTTTGAGCTGAAAGTCGGCAAATCGCGAGAGCTCCTCTGGCGCTCCAGAATCGGGCAGCAGAGCGTCTTCCTCCATGGGCACGGTAGTGTCGGACAGAGGCTCTGCTTCCTGATCCTTCGCAAGACTCTTGGGGGTCGCAGGGATCGCAGGAGTCGCAGGAATCTCGGGAGTCGCAGGAATCGCGGGTATCGCGGGGGAGAGGGGTGGGGTTGTCTGGTCAGCTACCTTGTGCCCCAATCCTGAAATCGGACGCACTTCCCGTGTGGGGAATAGCGGTTCGGGCGCGATCATTTCCGCCACTTCGGTCACTGGCTCGTGTTTCTCCTGAGCAAAGTCTGGCATCTGGGACAGATCCTGCCGGGCCACCGTAACACCCGTTGGGGTGTCGCGAAGCGCGTGCGCTCTTGCCAGACGCGCGTCCAGGGCCTTCAAATCATTGATATCCGACAAACGCCAAGGTCTGGACTGGGGCAATAGCGCCTCTTCCTCTGCCTCGGGAGGGATTGAATCTGCCACCAGCGGTTCGTGATCGTGGTTGGGCATAAAGCCTGCCCTCTCTTCATGCGGTTGCGCGCCGTGGGTTTGAGAGGTACGGGACCCCGGTGAGGGTGCTTCGAGCTCCGGTGAGGGTGCTTCGAACTCCGGTGAGCGAGACAGCTGCGGTTCGGCAGGACTGGGCTCGGCGAGGAAATCTGCACCAGGGGAAGTGGCGTCCTGCTCTTCGAAGGTGGCCTGTTGAATCATCTGGGAGAGCTCCCCCAGATCGTCCTTGGTCCATTGGGATTCGGCATCGTCCTGCTGCACAGTGAGTGCTTGTTCCTGAAGCAGGTCCTGCTGTGCGAAATGGGAATCGTGCCCGAATTCCAGATCTCCCAGGGTTGGCTCCTGCAGGTGCGGTGACTCCAGGATCTCGACAGCAGGTTGCTGCTCCACTAACCCAGTATGGGAGGGCGCCGGGATGTCTTTTGTTCGAGAATCCAGAACGGGTGAAGCGGAGGACTCCAGATTGGGATTTGTGGCACCATCCAGAAAGGAGGAAGCAGGCGACACCGGTCTTGGATCCTGGAGCGGTAAGGGCTGCGCCGGAGCCATCTGCTCCTGAGACTCTGAAGCGTGGATGGGCGCGAGCGCCGCTGGCGCTGGACGCGCCTGTGCTGCCCGGTCATCAACCCTGGGCCCGGACACGAGAATTCGATCCGCGGGTTCATGGACATGCGACCCAACCTGATGAACCGACTCCCGCACAGCATGAACGCCACGCTCCAGGTCCGGTTGAATCGGATCCTGCGGCAATGGGGTCAGCGTTTGTCGAGCGTGAGGTGGTACATACATTACGCCCACCCACCAACCCACAAAGAGTACGATGAAACCCACCCCGAACAACAATCCCAGAAATATCATGGCATCTGGATGGGTATCCATCCAGGTCATCAGGTCGTCCACACTGGGCCAATAGCGGTTTTGCAGGTCCTCCATGACCTGCTGCCACCAGTAATCGAACCACTCAGACCATTGCACGTCAACGTTCCACGAGAATGCGCAGCATGCGCCGCAAAGGCTCGGCCGCTCCCCACAAAAGCTGATCGCCCACGGTAAAGGCTCCAAGATACTCGGGGCCCATGGCCAATTTGTGTAAACGCCCAACAGGAACCCCCAGGGTTCCACTCACCGCGGTGGGTGTGAGTTCACGCTCGGTGATTTCCCGCTCGTTGGGAATGACCCGAACCCACTCGTTGGCCGCCGCAAGCGTTTGTTCAATTTCCGGCAAAGCAATGTCGTGTTTGAGTTTGATGGTCAGCCCCTGGGAATGGCAGCGCATGGCTCCAATCCGTACACATAGGCCATCTACGGGAATGCTGCCAGGGGTCTTGAAGGCGGGCCCTCCCAAAATCTTGTTGCACTCGGCACCCCCTTTCCACTCTTCCTTGCTCTGCCCTCCTTCCACCGGCACATCGATCCAGGGAATGAGACTTCCGGCCAAAGGAACCCCACGAAAATGCCGGGTGGGGAAAGTAGCACTGCGCAACGTTTGTGTGACCTGGCGATCGATATCGAGAATTGCACTGGCCGGATCAGCCAGCAAAGGGGCCACCGAGTGGTGCAAGTCCCCCATCTGCTGCAGTAACTCGCGCATGTTTTGCGCACCTGCTCCAGAAGCGGCCTGATAGGTCATGGCGGAAACCCACTCTACCCATCCGGCCCGGAACAACCCCCCCAAGGCCATCAACATCAGGCTGACGGTACAGTTGCCACCAATGAAGTCACGCACACCCTGTGCCAAGGCCTGATCGATCACCTCGCGATTGACCGGGTCCAGCACAATGATGGCATGCTCCTTCATACGCAAGCTGGAAGCCGCATCGATCCAATAGCCTTTCCAGCCCCTTTGGCGCAAGGGCTGAAAAACAGCGTTGGTATAGTCCCCGCCTTGACAGGTCAAAATGACATCCATGGCCGCCAGGTGCTGCAGGTCGTTGGCGTCCTGCAAGGGCTGGGCGCCAGCCCCCAGATCGGGACCTGGCGCACCAACCTGGGAAGTGCTGAAGAACACCGGATCGATCAGCGCAAAATCCCGCTCATCGCTCATGCGCTGCATCAGCACTGAGCCCACCATCCCACGCCACCCCACTATGCCTACTCTCAACATTGACTTCGCTCCCTTGATTAAACCGCACTCAACACCATGCCTGGCGGCATCCGCATGGGTTCTGCTCGAGACGTACGTTCGATCAGGCTTGCTGACGCACAGCGGCAGCCACCGCATCCCCCATTTGGCTGGTACTCACGGCCCCTTGTCCAGGTTGCGCCAAGTCAGCCGTACGCAATCCGCTCTGCAGCACCTGACGCACGGCATGCTCCACACGATCGGCAAGATCGGCGCGCTGCAGGGAATAGCGAAACATCATGGCGGTGGACAGGATTTGAGCCAAGGGGTTGGCAATGCCTTGGCCAGCGATATCTGGTGCGCTGCCATGAATCGGCTCGTACAACCCCAAACCGCTGGCGTTGAGGGAGGCCGAAGGCAACATGCCAATGGATCCGGTCAACATGGAAGCCTCGTCGGAAAGAATGTCCCCAAACAGATTGCCCGTCACGATTACATCAAACTGACGGGGGTTACGCACCAGTTGCATGGCGGCGTTGTCCACCAACATGTGAGTCAGTTGCACGTCCGGATATTCTGGCGCCAGTTCGGTGACCACATCGCGCCATAATTGGGTACACTCCAGGACGTTCATCTTGTCTACAGAACACAGTTGCTTGCGCCGCTTTTGCGCCGCCTGAAAACCCCAATGGGCCACGCGCCGGATTTCGGTGTCGGAGTAGATCATGGTATTGGTCCCGACCCGTTCTCCTTGCGCGTTATGCACCACACCACGCGGTTCGCCGAAGTAGATATCGCCCGTCAATTCACGCACGATCATGAGATCCAGACCGGACACCACTTCGGGCTTGAGCGTGGACGCATTCACCAGCTCCGGAAACACCTGGGCTGGCCGCAGGTTTGCAAACAAGTCCAGTTTTTTGCGAAGCCGCAACAAACCCCGCTCGGGGCGGAGGTGGCGCGCTAACGTGTCGTATTTTGGTCCACCAATGGAACCAAACAGCACGGCGTCAGAAGCCTGGCAAAGGGCCAACGTGGCTGCCGGGAGAGGGTCTCCATGGCGCTCCACGGCAATGCCGCCCACATCAGCCATTTCCAATTCCAGGCCAACTCCTTCCTGCCGGAACACTTGCAAGACCTTGAGTGCTTCCGCCACGATTTCGGGGCCGATACCATCCCCGGGCAATACGGCAATCTTCATGAATGGACTCCAAAAATCCAGGGTTCCTGTTGCGCGCGCAGGGTTTCATAAGCACGAATTTGATCGGCATGGCGCAAGGTCAGGCCAATTTCAT
>DAIDKJ010000093.1 GCA_027450105.1 Ferrovum sp. | reverse complement strand
TAACGCTGGGTGGTACGTAATAACAATTCCGAACCAGCGCTGATCATCCTTCCGGCAGGGGTATAACTCAAAGGACTGTAAGGGCTGCCGCACCAGGTTCCAGCGGCATGGGCAAACATTCTGAGTGTGGTCCAGGAAGCATGTTGTAGTTCGTGAAGTTCGTATAACATTCAGTATCCCAGAAAATTTGATCTAGATCATCATACCCGAGAAGATGGCCATGGAACATCGCAAAGAACACATCAGGCCCGGGATGCTCTACCCCCGCCTGGAACCTTTTGAAACCGGATGGTTGCCGGTGGATGACCTGCACACGCTGTATTGGGAGCAAAGCGGCAATCCGCAGGGTGTCCCGGTGGTTTTTTTACATGGCGGACCAGGAGCCGGCTCAGGCCCTCTGCATCGTTGTTTTTTTGATCCCGCTTTTTACCGGATCATCCTCTTCGATCAGCGCGGAGCGGGGCGCTCCACACCCCTGGGCGAAACCCGTCAAAACACGACACCGCTACTGATTCAGGATCTGGAGCGTTTACGCCACTTGTTTGGCGTCAAACGCTGGCTGGTTTTTGGTGGGTCCTGGGGCAGCACCCTGGCCTTAGCCTATGCGCAAGCCCATCCACACAATTGTCTGGGTCTGATCCTGCGAGGAATTTTTCTCTGCCGCCCCAGCGAGATCGATTGGTTTCTGTATGGCTTGAAAGCCATTTTTCCTGAAGCGTGGCACAAGTTTGCCGGTTTCATTCCGGAAGAAGAGCGCGGCAATCTGTTGGCAGCTTATTACCGACGCTTAAACCATCCTGATGCGCAAGTTCACTTGCCCGCCGCGCGTCATTGGGGGGCCTACGAAGGATCCTGCTCAACCCTCTACCCCAACGCGGAAACGGTGGCGCATTTCGCCAGTGATGGCGTTGCTCTGGGGTTGGCCCGCATCGAGGCCCATTACTTCACTCACCGTATTTTTCTGCCGGATAATGCGCTTTTAAAGAATTTGGCCCGCATCACCCATCTTCCCACTGTCATCGTTCAAGGGCGGTATGATGGAGTCTGCCCCATCGTCACTGCAGATGAATTGCATCGCCAGTGGCCCGAAGCAGAATACATCGTCGTGCCCGATGCCGGTCACTCGGCCTTCGAGCCTGGAATACAGACCCAACTGGTGCTGGCCACGGATCGCTTCCGCCATCGGTTTTGATGCCCGCGCTGCATCGCCAAACGCTCATGCCACTTTTGTGCACTGCCCATGGGAAAAACCGCACTGCAGCACAGGACTTTCGAATCCATTTTCGAACAGTGAAATCTGGTATGCTCCGAAGCTGAAACAGGGGGAGAAAACCCTCCACAAGCCCCTTCGAAGTACCCCTCTGTTGCAGGACAATCCACCAGGAAAGTTGTCCACAAAGTCTGTGGATAACTTTGTGTACAGTGGTTTTGTTTACCGATTAACCCCCTTATTCACAATAGGTTTTTCTGAACCGGTCATTTTTTAAGCAACGTACTTTTGCATTTTTTTTGCTTGATTTTTCGAAAAAATCGTGCTCTTGAGGCCCCATCTGGATCATGAACAAATCGCCATTGCCTGACGCCACTTTGGAAGGATTTTCCTCCGGAAAAGCTGTACCACTGGATTCTTTGCTGAGCGTTTCTGCCTACGTTTCGCGCTTGCAACAGGTTCTGGAACAACTTCCCCAAGAACTCTGGATCCAGGGAGAAATTTCCAATTTCACTGCCGCTGCCTCAGGCCATTGGTACTTCAACTTGAAAGATGCCCAGGCCCAGTTGCGCTGCGTCATGTTTCGTTCCCGTAACCAGCGATTGGACTGGCAGCCACGCAATGGAATGGGCGTGGAACTGAAGGGGCCTGCAAACTTCTACCCGCCAGCCGGCACCTTTCAGATCACGGTAGAGTCCCTTCGCCAAGCGGGCCTGGGACGCTTGTACGAGGCCTTTCTCCGACTCAAGGCGCGCCTGGAGCAGGAAGGCTTATTCGATCCGGCACGCAAGCGGGGTTTGCCCTCTCACCCAAAAACCATCGGATTAATCACCTCCCCTGCGGCTGCTGCCCTGCGCGATGTCCTCACCACCCTCAAACGGCGCGCACCAGGCTGTGGAGTGATTCTCTACCCGGCCCCCGTGCAAGGGGAAGGCGCTGCTGCACAACTGGCCCAAGCCCTGGATACGGCAGCCTCCCGAGCCGAGTGCGATGTTCTGATACTCTGCCGGGGAGGCGGCAGTATTGAAGATCTTTGGTCTTTCAATGAAGAAATTCTGGCACGCGCCATGGCGCGTTGCCCCATTCCCATCATATCCGGCGTTGGCCATGAAACCGACTTCACCATTGCCGACTTTGTGGCCGATCAACGCGCCCCCACACCCACCGCCGCAGCAGAGCTGGTGTCTCCCGATCGTGCTGCCCTCTTGCAGCATTGGCGTCAGATCCAGAGCCGTTTGCAGCGTGGGTTTCAACGCCTGCTACAACGCGACATGCTGCGCTTGGACCAACACCTTCCGCGTTTGAGCACGCTGGTTCAATGGCGGTTACGACAACAGCAGTTGACCCTGCAAGGATTACAGCAGCGCCTAAAACATCCCGGCGAAAATTTACACCAGCAGCGCCTGGGTCTGGAGCAAAAACGTCGCCGTCTGCAACAGTCCTGGCACCATCGTCTAACCCGCGAAGGATTGGTCCTGAATCGACTGACCTCCGGCCTCTCCCATTTGAACCCGCACGCCGTTCTGGCCCGTGGATTCAGCATCGTACGAACCGCCGACGGACAGATCGTGCGCACCAGCAACACAGTCGACCCCGCCCAATCCGTGTCCATCACCCTGGCGCAAGGCGAGCTGGAAGCCACCATTCAGCGCCGCTTGAGTTGATCTTGGTCCCCTCCTCGGCCTTGCCCCAGGTGTTGTTTCTCATGGGCCCTACGGCCAGTGGGAAAAGCCAGGTGGCCATCAGCCTTGCCAAACGATTCGATCTGGAGCTGGTCAACGTGGATTCGGCCAGCATCTACCGTCACATGGATGTGGGTACAGCCAAGCCGGATGCAGAAACCCGGCGGACTATCCCGCATCATTTACTGGATCTAGTGGATCCTACCGAGACCTATTCCGCGGCACGCTTTCGGGAAGATGCCCTGCGCGTCATCGCTGAAATCACTGGGCGGGGACGCGTTCCCCTACTGGTCGGTGGAACCATGCTGTACTTCAAGGCGCTACAATCCGGTCTGAATGATCTGCCTGCAGCCAACCCGGCCCTGCGCACCCAGCTGGAAGAACAGGCCCGGGAGGAAGGATGGGCCGCCTTGCATGCGCGCCTACGCCAGTTAGACCCGCATACCGCCGCGCGTCTGAAACCGGGAGACTCGCAACGCATTCAGCGCGCCTTGGAGGTCGTGCTCACTGCAGGGCGCCCGCTCTCGGCGTTATATCGCGAAACGACCCGCCAACCCCTCCAGGCACGGTTGTGCTGTCTGGGGCTTTGGCCTGGCGAGCGCAGTATTCTGCACACGCGCATCGCTCAGCGCTTTGATCGGATGCTGGACGATGGTCTGGAACAGGAGTTGCGCGATTTACGTCAACGCTTCGTGCTGCATCCGGATCTTCCCGCCATGCGTGCCGTGGGCTATCGACAAATGTGGCAGTATCTGGAAGGCGAACTCCCCTGGCAAGACATGCGTGAACGAGGGATCATCGCCACACGTCAACTGGCCAAACGTCAAATGACCTGGATGCGTTCCTGGCCCGACCTGGTTCGACTAGACAGTCTGGATCCTGCTTTGCCCCAACAGATTCAACAGGAAGTGGAACAATTCCTCGGGGGAAGCCAGTAACCACGTGTACAGGCTTCACGCATCAGCGGGGCGGGAATTGAAACGCGAGGGAGAAACCGCTTCGAGCAAGGCGCGTGACAGAGGAAGGGGTTCGTGCTCCAGCCAGGCTGCGATCAGATGAGCGCCCAGACTACTCCACAGCAATCCATGCGAACCCAGTCCCAGCAAGGCAAATAACCCTTCCTGGTCAGTCACAGGGCCCATGAGCGGTAGTCGATCAGGACTCACGGCCCGGGCCCCTCGACGATTTTTCAAGGTACGAGCTATGTCGAGTGTAGTGCTCTCCCAAGGTCGCAAACGCAACAGGTTTTGCTCCATCCCCTGCTGTTCGGTCCAGCGCTGCGTGTCGCGTTCGTAGGTTGCTCCCACACAAAGCCCCTCGGGAATCCCCGGGATCAAGTACCCCTCCCGGCACAATACCGGAGTGCCCGGTGGGAAGGGATCCGGATGAAGGAGTGTGATTTGTCCCTCCATCGTTTGTAATGGCCACGGCGTCAAAGGGGCAACGTCCAGTCCTCGAGCGCCAAGCGCCAAAACAGCCACGGGAGCCTCGCCCAGCAGATGGCCGGCAGCATCCCAAACCTGCCAACCCTGTGGGGCTTTGACGAGACGCTGCGCCACCACCTGCCACTGACATCGAAGTCCCGACCGGGAGGCCGCAAGCGCAGCCGCACAGAGCAGCGGAGGACTCACCCAGCCCGCGCTGGGAAAAAACAGCCCTCCCCAAGGCAAATCCACTCCCCCAAGATCAGACTGTACCCCCGGTTGAAGGGCTTGAACGAAATCGGGGGCACAGGCAAAGGGCAGCATACACTCTTGCTGCAGCCGGGCGTCTGCCTCGGACCGGGCGGCTAGCACTACGCCCCGGGTACCACGTGCCTGTGCAGGAAGATGCGCTGAAAGACGTTGCAATGTCTGTAGAGCAGACAAAAAACCAGCACGACCCAATTGCGAATAGACATTATCATCGCGTGACAACATGGGACGCAGGATACCTGCGGGGTTTCCAGAGCCCTCGCAAGCCGGGTCTGGATGCTGTTCCAACAATTGCACCTGCCAACCGCGTTTTACCAAAGCTTCGCTCACCAGACAACCTGCCAGACCCGCGCCAATGATCAACGCTTGGCGCAAAGGGCGCGGATGGTGTACGGCACGATGGAGGATGGGGTTCAACCGCAGGGTGCAGCGCTGCGGGAATACCACGGCTGGAATCTTGTCGAAACGAGCCTCCAGACGCTGGCGTTTACCCCCGAAACCGGGATGGCGCAGGGTACTGAACCCGTAGTGTTCCAAAGCACGCCGAACCGACCCCGCCACACACCAGGTTGCTAGCGTTGCACCCCAGTGACACTGCCGCGCAACCCGCTGGAGGACCGATTTACTCCACATCTGTGGATTTTTGGCGGGAGCAAAACCATCCAGAAACACCGCATCGGCTGCCAGGCTGAGCTGTGGCAATGTGTGCTGGATATCCCCAAAAACCAGTGTCAGGCACACTTGATCTTGCTGAAAGTCGATGCTGTGAATTCCTGAAACCAGAACTGGCCAACGTGCCAGGAGCGCCTGAGTCTGCGCTTCCAACTCCGGATAAGCTGCCAGTATCTGCGACAGGACGGCGCGCGTGGG
>DAIDKJ010000092.1 GCA_027450105.1 Ferrovum sp. | reverse complement strand
ATTACCTGCTGGAGCAGGAAAGCGAGCAGATTCTAGCCGCGCTCAACCCAGACCTGCGGGTAGAACCGGCTTCGCTTACCAAACTCATGACAGCCTACCTCACCTTTGAGGCCCTGAAAAACAAAACCCTGAGCCCAAATCAAACCGTTACCGTCTCACAACATGCCTGGAAGTCGCCGGGTTCACGCATGTTTATCGAACCCCAGCGACCAGTGACCGTTGACGAACTCATCCATGGAGTCATCATTCAATCTGGCAACGATGCCAGCGTGGCCCTGGCGGAAGCCATTTCCGGCTCGGAAGACGCCTTTGTGCAGCGCATGAACGCCACCGCAGCCACCCTGGGAATGGTAAATACCCACTTCGTCAACGCCACCGGGCTGCCCGATCCGCAGCATTACTCCAGCGCCCACGACCTGGCCTTGCTGGCCATGGCTCTGGTGCGGGATTTCCCCGAATACTATCCGCTCTACTCCCTCAAGGAGTATCGCTACAACGGCATTTCGCAACCCAACCGCAATCGCCTGCTGTGGATGGACCCCACGGTAGACGGTCTTAAAACCGGCCATACGGATAGCGCCGGGTACTGCCTCATCAGTTCGGCCAAACGCGGGGAACGCCGACTGCTCGCGGTAGTCCTGGGGACCAACAGTGATCTGGCCCGAACCACGGAAAGCCAGAAATTGTTGAATTGGGGCTTCCAGACCTTCCAGAGCCGGCGCCTGTTCCAGAAAAACGCCGTGGTCAAAACCCTGGAGGTGTACAAGGGGGCAGCCAGAACCGTCAACGTGGCTTTCGATCACGACATCTGGGTCACTTATCCGGCCGGAGAAGACGCCCGAGCCAAGGAACTGCTCACCACCCTGCAGCCCGTCATCGCGCCTGTGGCCGTGGGGCAAAAGCTGGGCAACCTGGACGTGAGCTATGATGGCAAAGTGCTCTCCTCCCATGCCTTGTCGGCCCTGGAGGCAGTGCCTATCGGCAATGCCTTTACCCGAGGCTGGGATAGCATACGGTTGATGCTGAAATGAGCATGGTCTATTTGAACGGGGACTTCATCCCCCTGGAACAAGCCCGGATTCCCATCCTGGACCGGGGCTTTATCTTTGGCGATGGGGTGTACGAAGTCATCCCTGCCTATCGCGGCCAACCCTTGGCTTTGGAGCAGCATCTGCAACGGCTGGAGCATTCCCTGGCAGGGATTCGCCTCCCCAATCCCCTGACCCCAGTGCGCTGGCAGCAACTGATCGAACAGCTGCTGGCCCAGGCCCCCAATACGGATCAATCCGTATACCTGCAGATCACTCGGGGTGTTGCACCCCGGGATCATGCTTTCCCGGCGCAGACTCCACCCACGGTCTTTGCCCTGGCCAAACCCATGCCTGCCCCACCCACCCAGTGGATTCAGGAGGGGGTGAGCGCCATCACCCGCCCGGATAACCGCTGGTTGCGCTGCGATCTCAAAACCACGGCCCTGCTGGCCAACCTGTTGTTGCGTCAGGAAGCCGTAGAGGCTGGCGCTGTGGAATGCGTGCTGATTCGTGACGGAATGCTCACGGAAGGGGCTGCCAGCAACATTCTTGTGGTGCATCAGGGGCAACTGCTGGCACCGCCCAGAAACCATCTGATTCTCGCTGGCATTACCTGCGCCCTGACCCTGGAATTGGCCGCGCGGCATCAGATCCCCCATCAGGAGCGCCCCATAACGGAATCCGAATTGCGCCAGGCCGAAGAATTGATGCTCACCTCCAGCACCCGTGAAATCGTCCCCATCACCGTCCTGGATGGGCAACCCGTGGGAAACGGCAAACCGGGCCCCGTAACGCGGCGCCTACTGGCCCTCTATCAGGAACTCAAGGGCCCATGACGCAACCCGTGGACCCGGCAGACCCCCTGGATCCGGCAGACCCCCTGGACCTCTTCGAATTTCCCTGCGATTTTCCTCTCAAGGTGATTGGCAAAACCGTCGATGGCCTTGCCCAAGCCGTCCTGGGGATCGTGTTGCAGCATGCTCCGGATTTCGATCCTGCAAGCCTGGAACTACGCTCCAGCCGCACGGGCAAATACCTCAGCATCACCTGCACCGTACAAGCCGTATCTCGCGCCCAACTGGACGCCCTGTATCGGGCCTTGAGCGCCCACCCCCTGGTGGACATGGTGCTATGAATCTGGTGCTGCGGCGCTTTCCCGGTTTGTCGGACTATCAGGCCACCTGGGAGGCCATGCAGCAGTTTACACAACAGCGTACTGCCCAGACTCCGGATGAACTATGGGTGTTGCAACATCCCCCCATCTATACCCTGGGACAAGCCGGAAAACCCGAGCATCTGCTCCAGGCCACCGAGATTCCCGTGCTCCGGGTGGATCGTGGGGGGCAAATCACCTATCATGGCCCCGGCCAACTCATTGTTTATGTCCTGGTGGATCTACGACGGCGCGGATTGACCGTCAAAGGACTGGTGTTCCAGCTCGAGCAGGCCTTGCTCAACCTGTTGGCCGAACTGGGCATCAACGCCCACCGCAAGGCCGGAGCCCCCGGCGTGTATGTCGAAGAGGCCAAAGTTGCCGCACTGGGGTTGCGCATCCAACGCGGTTGTTCCACTCATGGTCTGGCCTTGAACGTGGATCTGGACCTGGCACCCTTTGCCCATATCAATCCCTGTGGGTATGCCCACCTGGCAGTCACCCGCCTATGCGATCTGGGAGTGGCGCTCCCCTGGGAACATCTGGAAAATCTGCTCATCACGCAGGTACAGGCGCAGCTGAATCCGCTCGCCCACCCGCAACCGGCGCACCCCGAAACCCAACCCGCAAAACTCCTGATGCCCACCCCATGAACCCCAAAGAAAAAGGCGCCCTGAAAACCGCGCGCATACCCATCAAGATTCAGCCTCAAGCCCCCTTGAAAAAGCCGGACTGGATTCGGGTACGGGTGGCCTCTAGCCCGCGTTTTACCGAAATCAAGTCGTTACTGCGCGAACACCAGTTGCACTCGGTGTGCGAAGAAGCCTCCTGCCCCAACATTGGGGAATGTTTTAGCCACGGCACAGCCACGTTCATGATCATGGGTGATCGTTGCACCCGGCGCTGCCCCTTTTGCGACGTGGGTCATGGTCGACCTGACCCCCTGGATCCGAACGAACCCATGCATCTGGCTCAGAGCATCGCGCGCATGGCCTTGCGCCATGTGGTCATCACCAGCGTGGACCGGGACGACTTGCGGGATGGAGGAGCGGCCCATTTCGTATCGTGTATCGAACAGGTCCGGGCGCTTTCCCCCCACACCCGCATCGAAGTTCTGGTTCCGGATTTTCGCGGGCGCCTGGACCTGGCTGTGGAGATCCTGGGGCAGGCCCTGCCCGATGTATTCAACCATAACCTGGAAACCGTTGCGCGCTTATACCGTTCGGTGCGCCCCGGCGCCGACTATGCGCATAGTCTGGCCCTGCTACAACGCTTCAAACAACGCTACCCGCAGGTCACCACCAAATCTGGCCTGATGCTGGGTCTGGGTGAAGAAGACGCAGAAATCCTGCAGGTCATGGACGACTTGCGCACCCATGAAGTGGACATGCTGACCCTGGGTCAGTACCTGCAGCCCACCCTGCATCATTTACCGGTGGAGCGCTTCGTTCCGCCAGAGCAGTTTCGGGTGTTTGAAGAGGAGGCGCTGCATCGGGGGTTTGTCTCTGCGGCCTGTGGTCCGCTGGTGCGTTCCAGTTATCACGCCGACCAACAGGCGGATCGGTTGGCACCCTAAGAACGGCGCTTCAGGGGTGGTAGCGCCGCGCAATGAGCACGGCATTATTGCCGCCAAAGCCAAAGGAATTGCTCATCACCTGGTCCAGGACGGGGAGTTGGCGTGCCCCCTCAGTGACGTAATCCAGATCACAGTCTGGATCGGGCTGGTTGAGATGCGCGGTGGGAGGAACCACACCCGTGCGCAGCGCTCCCAGTGCAGCCACCATTTCCACCGCTCCGGTGGCCCCCATCAAATGACCATGCAGGGCCTTGGTAGCGCTAATGGGAATATGCCGAGCCTGAGGACCAAAGACCTGATGAAGGGCCTGGGTTTCCACCACGTCCCCCACCAGAGTGCCCGTGCCATGGGCATTGATATGGTGAATCTGGTCCGGGCATAAACCCGCCTGAGCCAGCGCGGCACGCATGGCACGGGCTTGACCCTGGGCATCGGGTTGGGTGATATGGCCGGCGTCCGTACTGTTGCCGTAGCCCACCAACTCGGCCAGAATGGTGGCGCCGCGAGCCCGGGCCGTGGTTTCGTTTTCCAGCACCAGCGCTGCAGCGCCCTCGCCCAGGATGAACCCAGTGCGATTTCTGGAAAAGGGGCGACAGGAACATTCGGGCTGCAGGGGATCAGGCTTGGCCAGGGTTTGCAAGGATTCCCAGGCGCGCATCACCCCTTGGGTGAGCAGGGCTTCGCCACCACCGGCCACAGCATGGCGGATGCGTCCGCAGCGGATGGCTTCGAAGGCTTCGCCAATAGCCACCGCCGATGAGGAGCAGGCCGAACTGTAGGTGAAACTGGGTCCGCGGATTTTGAATTCGATGCCAATCTGCCCCGTGGAGGCATTGGCCATGAACATGACGATCGTGGTAGGGCGTGGACGGGTGGCCTGGTTGAGCAAGGATTCCACATACGCATGCTCCAGGGTGGTGGCTCCGCCCATGCCGGTTCCCCAGTAGATACCGCACTGTTCCCCTTCCTCGCCTGACAAGTCCAACCCCGCCTGGGTGAGGGCTTCACGGGTGGCCAGCAAGGATAGTTGGGCCACCCGGTCCAGCATGAGGCGGCGCAATTTAGGGAATTTTTCTTCCACCGGAGACATGACCGGTGCGGCCAAGGGGGAGGCCAGGTGGGAAATCCAGGGTTTGTCCAGGGCACGAATGCCGGAGCGGCCTGCGTTGAGCCCCTCAATCAGCGCGTGGGCATCTGCCCCCAGAGGGGTCAAGGCTCCAACGCCGGTGACCACGACGCGCTGCGTCATCACGGTGCGGGGGGCGGCTCCCCACCTTCGAGAGAAATGCCCTGTTGGGCCACCATGACGTCCACCTCACGGGCGATATCCCCCACGGTTTTGATGGGCACAGGCTCGCCAGACATCTTTAGTTTGAATTTGTCTTCCAACATGAACATGAACTCGACGGTGGCCAGCGAATCGACCCCCAATTCGTCCAGTTGCGAGTCGGGCTGCACTTGTTCTGGCGTTAAACCAAACTCTTCCACCAGCATTTTTTGAATGAATGGCAATGAACTCATAAGATGGCGTTACCCCACCAAACGCAGTTTGGGTGCAGGCTGACGGGACTTTTGAGTCGTCGCCTGACCAATGAACGCCAGCGTTTCCTGGGCCACACGCTCCTTTTCGAAATCCATGGTGATGATGTGATAACAGTTTTCCAGTAACACCTTGCGCACGTGTTGCGCAGAAACCGTCCGTTCGATGATGTCC
>DAIDKJ010000091.1 GCA_027450105.1 Ferrovum sp. | reverse complement strand
GCGCCAGTCGCGGCCGGCACGGGAGTCCACGGCCTTCTGCTTGGCGGTGGCGGCGTGGATGGTGCTCATCAGGGCCTGCTCAATGCCAAAGGTATCGTTGATGACCTTGGTCATGGGGGCCAGGCAGTTGGTGGTACAGGAGGCGTTGGAAATGACCGTCATGTCCGAACGCAGCACCTGATGGTTGACGCCATAGACCACGGTGGCATCCACATCATTGCCGCCAGGCGCAGAAATGACCACCTTTTTAGCTCCGCCTTTCAGGTGTGCAGAGGCCTTTTCCTTGCTGGTAAACAGCCCCGTGCATTCCATGACCACATCCACGCCCACGCTGGACCAGGGGATTTCGGCGGGATTGCGTTGGGAGAATACCCGGATCATGTCGCCATTGATGATCATGGAGTCCCCTTGCACGGCCACTTCGCCATTGAAGCGACCATGTGCCGTGTCGAAACGGGTCAGGTGGGCGTTGGTTTCCGGATTGCCCAGATCATTGATGGCAACAATTTCTATGCCCTGCTTGTTGCCCGACTCGTACAGCGCGCGCAGCACATTGCGACCAATCCGACCATAACCATTGATTCCGACACGAACAGCCATGACATTCTCCTCGAAAGTGTGAAATTGTAGTGAGTGTTGTTATAGGGTGAACCTGTTCTTAGCCCCTCATTATAAAAAATTATGAGGAAATAATGAAGCCAATATAAAATGGTTTTATCAGAATTCGGGATAATTCCGTGCACTTTACCTTTCGGCAGTTACAAATCTTCGAATCCGTGGCGCGCTTATTGAGTTTTTCTCGCGCCAGCGAAGAACTGCACCTCACCCAGCCTGCGGTCTCCATGCAGGTGAAGCAGCTGGAGGAAGTGGTGGGGATCCCGTTATTCGAACAAATGGGCAAAAAAATCTACTTGACCCAAGCCGGAGAAGAACTGTACCAGCATTCCCGGATCATTGCCCGGCAGATAAAAGATGCCCAGGAAGCGATTGAAAGTTTGCGCGAAGGGGTGAGTGGACGTCTTGATATTGCCATCATCAGTACGGCCAAATATTTTGCGCCCACCTTGCTGACCCGTTTTTGCGAATTGTACCCTACAGTACAACTCAAACTGTCGGTCAATAATCGGGCTGGTATCGTGCACCAACTTCTGCATAACGAAGTGGATTTGGTTATCATGGGGCAGCCACCGGAAGAGATGGGAGTGGTAATGGAGCCTTTTGCGCGCAATGCCCACATCATTGTGGCGGCACCCCATCATCCACTCACTCAGGTCAAGCGTCTCACTCTGGAACGTGTGGCCCAGGCTTCATTTCTGTTACGGGAAAAGGGTTCGGGAACCCGTCAATTGCTGGAGCGTTTTCTCTTGTCCCATGGTTTGGAGATCAAACCGCGCATGGAAATGAGCAGTAACGAAACCATCAAGCAGGCCACCATTGCCGGTATGGGCATTGCTTTTTTGTCAGAACATACAGTAACCCTGGAACTGGAAACCCAACGTCTGGTCTTGCTACCGGTTCCCGGCTTGCCCATCGTGCGGGACTGGAATCTCGTGCATCACCGGGACAAACGGCTCTCGCCAGTGGCTCGGGCCTTCAAGCAGTTTTTGTTGGAGCATGCACCTCACATGCTGCCGGCTATGACCCTACGACCCAGTGAGCCGGTTACGTCGTGACCATCCCTCGCTTTTTTTGGGAGGGGGTACTTCAGGCCGGAGAGCAAGTGGCACTGCCCAAAAACCTGGCGCATCACGCCTTGCGGGTGTTGCGTCTGGCTTCAGGTGCACGAGTGGTGTTGTTCAATGGCCAAGGGGGCGAATATGAGGGCGAGCTTCTGGTGCCCGAAGGCCAGTCGCCACAGGTGCGACTGCACCGTTATCAGGATCCACAGCGGGAATCACCGCTGAATGTGGGGTTGGCGCAGTGCTTGGGCGCGGGCGATAAAATGGATTGGGTGTTTCAAAAAGCCGTGGAACTTGGGGTGCGTCACTGCGTTCCCTTGCAGAGTGCGCGCAGCGTGGTTCGCTTGAGCGGGGAACGGGCGTTGGCCCGTCAAGCCCATTGGCAACGGGTGGTGATTGCTGCCTGCGAGCAATGCGGACGCAACCAGTTGCCCACGGTAGCGCCGGTAAACTCGGTCCAACGCTGGTTATCCGGGTTACCCCAACCGGTTTCGGGCATCCTGCTCGCACCTCAGGCACAGTGCAGTGCCCTTACCCTCCCACCTTCCCAGGAATTGTTCTGGATCCTGGTGGGCCCCGAAGGGGGCTGGACCCCCCAGGAAATTCAATGGGCCCAGATGGCCGGCTTCACTCCTGCACGCTTGGGTCCGCGCACACTGCGCACGGAAACGGCAGCCCTGGCCTTGCTGGCGGCACTGCAAGGCCGTTGGGGCGACTTTGCCTGATATATAATTCAAACCCATGACCCGAGCCGATACATTCATCAACTGGTTTCGTTCTGCTGCGCCCTACATCAACGCCTTCCGTCATCGCACCTTTGTGATTGCTTTTGGCGGCGAAGTGGTGGCCGACGGCAAATTCATTGCGCTGACGCACGACCTCAATCTGCTGGTCAGTTTGGGAGTGCGTCTGGTGCTGGTGCATGGCGCACGTCCCCAGACCGAGGCCCGGTTGGCGGCGCGCGGTGCCGCACCGCTGTATGTCAATGGCACCCGCGTAACCGATGCACTGGCCTTGAATTGTTTGATCGAGGCCGCGGCCACACTGGGTTTTGAAATCGAGGCCTTGTTGTCCATGGGGGTGGCTAATTCTCCCATGGCGGGCTCTGCCATTCGGGTGGCCACCGGCAATTTTGTCACGGCTCGCCCCATTGGCGTGGTGGAGGGGGTAGATTTCCAACATACGGGATTGGTACGAAAAGTCGATGCAGAGGGTATTCGGCGTCGCCTGGACGATGAGGAAATCGTGTTGCTGCCTCCCCTGGGGTATTCCCCCACAGGGGAAATTTTTAATCTCACCGTAGAAGAAGTAGCCACTGCGGCGGCCATTGCCTTGAACGCAGACAAATTGATCTTTCTCATGGATACACCGGGTGTGATGGATTCCCACGGCGCCACCATCTCGGAGCTCACGGCTCAGGAGGCCAAAGCCCTGCTGCAGTCCAATTCTCCCCAGTCCGAGGACGTGGGGTTTTATCTGCCCTGTGCGGTTCGCGCCTGTGGTCAGGGGGTGGCGCGTGTGCATCTTATCAGTCGCCATGTGGACGGCGCTTTGATTCTGGAGCTTTTTACCCGCGAGGGGGTGGGCACACTGGTTAGCCGGGATACCAACGATCAACTGAGGGCAGCAACCCTGGCGGATGTACCTGGCATTTTGGCGCTGATCGAGCCCCTGGAGGCTGACGGAGTGCTGGTCAAACGTGACCGCCTTTTGCTGGAGGCCGAGATCGAGCGCTTTTCAGTGCTGTTGCACGAGGGGCAAGTGGTGGGCTGTGTGGCCTTATATCCCTTCAGGGATGGCCAGTCGGGTGAACTGGCCTGTCTTGCCATCAACCCGGACCATAGGAATACAGGCCGTGGCGATACCCTGCTGCGCCATGTGGAGCAACGTGCTCGGGCATTGGGAATTGATCGTCTGTTTCTATTGAGCACCCGAACGGGACAATGGTTTGCCGAACGCGGTTTCGTGGAAACCAGCGTGGAACAGTTGCCTCAGGCCAAGCAGGAACTCTATAACTATCAGCGACGTTCCAAGGTTTTCGTCAAACATCTCTCCGAACCAGCTCATTCAAAGGTCATGCCATGAGTCGAACCGTTTATTGTGTCAAATTGCAGCGCGAAGCCAAGGGGCTGGATTTTCCACCCTACCCGGGTCCTCTGGGCGCACGTGTGTACAGGGAAGTGTCTGAGGAAGCCTGGAAACAGTGGTTGGCGCAGCAAACCATGCTGATCAACGAATATCGACTGAATCTGGCTGATGCCAGTGCGCGCCAATACCTGGCCACCCAGATGGAGGCCCACTTCTTTGGCGCGGGGGCCGAACAAGCCTCCGGTTACGTGCCTCCAGCACCCTGATTAAAACATCGGAGATCCAACATGAAACTCGTCATATTGGCAGGGGGATTGGGAACACGGATATCCGAGGAAACAAACCTCAAGCCAAAGCCAATGATTGAGATTGGAGGTCGCCCCATTCTTTGGCATATCATGAAAATATATTCTTCGCACGGAGTCAATGAATTTGTCGTGTGTTGTGGATACCGAGGATATGTCATCAAGGAGTATTTTGCTAATTATTTCCTGCATATGTCCGATGTAACCTTTGATATGACGAGCAACAAGATGAAGGTGCATCATCGGCATGCCGAGCCATGGCATGTCACGTTGGTTGACACGGGGGAAAACACACAAACCGGTGGGCGACTTAAACGAGTAGAATCTTACGTAAAAATGGAACCGTTTTTTTTCTTTACTTACGGTGATGGTTTGGCCAACGTGGATATAACCATGCAAAGCACATTCCATCAAAATCATGGGAAATTGGCCACAGTAACCGCTGTACAGCCTCCTGGAAGATATGGGGCGCTGGTTAAGGACGAGAATCGCGTACTCGGATTTCAGGAAAAACCCATAGGAGACGGGGGGTGGGTCAACGGAGGCTTTTTTGTTCTTAGTCCAAAGGTCATTGATTTGATCGAAGATGATCAAGTTTCATGGGAAAATCACACGTTGCAGAAGCTGGCGTCTTTCGACCAACTTGAGGCTTACGAACATCGTGGGTTTTGGCAACCAATGGATACGCTAAGAGATCAAAGACAACTAGACTCCCATTGGAGTTCAGGGTGCGCCCCCTGGAAAAATTGGGAGTAACTCACATTTTGACAAGTAGCAAGACTTGATATTGATAAAATGATTCGCTGTGCAGAGTAATTGCCTTGTATGGCATATTTCAAATATATTTACAATTTGTTATTTTGGAATTATTTATAAAATCCTCTAAACTTACATAGCTGCCCCAGTTGTCTAAGCAACCAGCTTGCTGTTGCAATCCGGCTTGAAACTCGGGATTGAATCTGTACGATATGTATAATGTTTCTTTCTTTTTGTTTTTATTGAATTCTTCAGGTTTTATGAAATCCACCGGAACTTTAAGGTTTTCAATTTTATTAATGAATTCTCTCATTATTGGGTAGTCTTCAACGACTAGATTCTTGAATTGTCCGTTGTAAGTTATTAGCTTGTTTGCTTTTTCTGCCACTATGTCCAGTAAATAAGTGGATTCTAACTGAGATATCTCTTCTTCTGAGATAACTCCTGTGGCTCTTGATCTTAAAATAAAATGGATTGCACTGGTTCGTCAGCTTCAGATGCACCACCCCCAGCACCGGCCTCCGCCGCTCCACCTCAGCGCGCAGCACCCCTCCAACGCCCTCATCCCGCGCAGCCTCCTGGTCCACATCCATCAGAATCCCGCGCTGCAGCGCCTCCGCAAATAGCGCCTCCGCCTGCGACAGCAA
>DAIDKJ010000090.1 GCA_027450105.1 Ferrovum sp. | reverse complement strand
AATCGTGGTGGGCAAATTGGGTACGGCAGTGGTTACGCGCGAGGAACTCGAGCACGCGTGCGAAACCAGCGCCGATCAATGAGGAAAATTGTATGGTAACGATTGTGACAGGTGCAGCAGGCTTCATTGGTGCCAATCTGGTGAAAGCCCTGAATCGGCGTGGGGACACGCGAATCCTGGCAGTGGATAATCTGGAGACGGCAGGAAAGTTCCATAATTTATCCCACTGCACGATTGCCGATTACATGGATAAACGGGACTTCTTCGAGGCTTTGCAAAACGACCGACTGGACATGGAAGTGACTGCCATATTGCACCAGGGAGCCTGCTCCGACACCATGGAGCATGATGGGCGCTACATGATGGACAATAATTTCAGCTATACCACGCGCATCTTCCGGTACTGTCAAGAGCGCGAAATCCCCCTGGTCTACGCCTCTTCTGCAGCGGTATATGGTGCCAATGAAAGTTTTCGTGAAGAACCGGCCTGTGAGGCGCCCCTGAATGTGTACGGGTATTCCAAATTGGCCTTTGATCAGTTTTTCCGCCAAAAGGCTCAATACGAGGGGCTGACAGCGCCCTGTGTGGGACTCCGCTACTTTAACGTGTACGGACCCTACGAACAGCATAAGGGTCGGATGGCCTCGGTGGCTTTTCACTTCTTCAATCAATACCGGGAATCCGGGCGGATTCGCTTGTTTGAGGGCTGCGACGGATTTCCCCATGGCGAACAACGTCGTGATTTTGTCTCTGTGGAGGATGTGGTCAAAGTCAACCTATGGTTTCTGGAACACCCTGAAATTTCCGGAATCTTCAATCTGGGTACGGGTTGTAGCCGATCCTTCAATGATATGGCCGTGGCAACCATCAATGCCCTGCGGGCCACTCAAGGCGAAGAAGAACTGACGCTGGAACACATGCTGGCGCAAGAAATGATTGAATATATTCCCTTTCCCCAAGACCTGCGCGGTAAATACCAAAGCTACACTGAAGCCGACATGAAAAGTCTGCTGCAGGCAGGATATGACGCGCCGTTTTTGGATGTCACGGAAGGCGTGGCTCGTTATGTGGCGCACATGACAGGGGTTCAGATTTCTCCCACCTGATCGGGGCATTGGAATCCAACCTCCTCACATTCCAGAGGTCCTGCAGCGTCATGGGTCAGTGCTGCACCTTCATCTGAAGGGTGCAGTGCGTATAAGGCCGCATGTCCTTTTTGCGACTTCAGGAGCCATGTATGCGATTCAATCTTTGTTCAGCCTCTGCTCCATCCTTGTGGTCAGGAGATCGATCCCGGCAACTTGCTGACGGTTCGTGCACACCACGCCCAAGGTTATTCCCTGTCCGGAAAATCCGCCAGGGCACCAGCACCGACAAGCGATTCAAGCCCCGGAGATTGCGGCCCATCTTGTGGGGCCTCATGGCATTGTTGCTCGCGCACCTTGCCGTTGCCAGCGTGGATATCAATTCCGCGGATGAAAAACAGTTGCGCACGGTGAAGGGCATTGGACCAGTCAAAGCCAAGGCGCTGATCACCTGGCGCAGCAAAAATGGCAGCTTTCGTTCCCTGGCAGACGTGCGGAAGGTGAAGGGATTCGGTGCCAAGACGCTGGCCCGGATTGGTCACGATTTGACGATTGCCGGGCGGCCGCTCATGCCAGTACCCTCTGCAGGGCATTGAAGGGACCGGGCCCTGCGGGATCCGATGGGATTGCCAACGTGGTCCAGTTGCTGGTTTTGGGCCTTGGGGTTTTATGCTACAGTCGTGCATCATGATTAAAACCATCGAAGACTGTATCGGAAACTCTCCGCTGGTGGCCTTGCGCCATCTACCGGGAGAAACCACCAATCAGGTGTTTGCCAAGCTCGAGGGCAATAATCCGGCCGGCTCCGTCAAGGATCGTCCGGCCCTGTCCATGATCAAACGAGCCGAGCAACGGGGAGAAATCAAACCAGGTGACACCCTCATCGAGGCCACCAGTGGCAACACCGGGATTGCCCTGGCCTTGGCAGCCTCTTTGCGTGGTTATTCCATGATCCTCATCCTGCCGGAGCATCTGAGCATCGAACGCCGTCAAACCATGCGTGCCTTGGGAGCGGAGATCATTCTGGTGCCCCAGGCCGGTGGTATGGAGGCGGCCCGTGATCTGGCCCTGCAAATGCGGGACGCCGGGCAAGGGGTCATTCTGGATCAGTTCAATAACCCGGATAATCCCCTGGCGCATTACGAAACCACGGGACCGGAAATTTGGCGCGATACCGAAGGCCGCATCACACATTTTGTGGCAACGATGGGAACCACCGGAACCATCATGGGCGTGGGCCGTTATCTCAAGGAGCAAAATCCGCAGATTAAAATCATTGGTATCCATCCGGCTGACGGGGCCAATGTTCCGGGTATCCGGAAGTGGCCCGAGGCGTATCTGCCCAAAATTTTCGACCGGTCGTTGCTGGATGAGGTTCTGGAGGTCACCCAGTGGGAGGCCGAGGAAACCATGCGTCGACTGGCGCGGGAAGAAGGAATCTTTGCGGGGGTTTCTTCCGGCGGTGGTTGCTGGGGGGCGCTGCAACTATCCGCCAGAAATCGCCATGCTGTAATCGTGCATATCGTCTGTGATCGGGGAGACCGCTATCTTTCCACAGGCGTTTATCCTGCGTAAAAGGACTGTTGCGCCCGTGCACACAGATTCATCCGCCCCTGGCGTTACTTTGTCCTATACCAGAATTTTGTTTTAGAGTAAACTAAAAGTGCTTTATGGCTACAGTGCTTTTTTATGGGAGGGTCCGTGATGGATATCAGTAGCAGTAGTAGCGTGGCCGCAACCGCGTCACTGAGCACCCAAATTGATGTGGCGGTTCTCAAGCGCGCGCAGCAGTCCCAGGCCCAATCGGCCTTGGCCCTCATCGATGCCATTCCGCAGCATCCCTCGGCCACAACGCCAACCCCTGCCAACTTGCCACCCAATTTGGGACAGAATATCAACGTGACGGCGTAAGCGAAACGTCCTGGTGAGGATCTGGCACTCCAGTTAACTTACCCCAGATGCGCAGCAAACAAAAAAGGCGATTTCCATCGCCTTTTTTGTTGGGGGGGACTGAGTGGCCCCCTACCGCGATCCGTTAACCCAGCAAGTGGGTGATGGCACTGCGTTCTTCCAGCAGTTCCTGGTGGGTCGCCTGAATCCTGGCTTTGCTGAAGTCGCTCAAATCCAGTCCTTGAACGATGCTGAAAGCGCCATTCTGACAGGTCACCGGGTAGCCAAACAACACCCCCTCGGGAATGCCATAGCTGCCATCCGAGGGAATCCCCATGGTAACCCAGTCCCCCGAGGGCGTTCCATAGATCCAGTCACGAATATGATTCATGGCGGCGTTGGCTGCCGAGGCTGCCGAAGATAGTCCCCGTGCTTCGATGATGGCAGCACCCCGTTTTTGGACGGTGGGGATGAAGGTGTTTTCCACCCAGGCCTGGTCATTGATCAGCGTGGCGGCACGCTGACCATCCACCTCGGCTTGAAACAGATCGGGATATTGGGTGGCCGAGTGGTTTCCCCACACGATGGCCTTGCGCACGCTCGCAACCGGTTTGTCCAGTTTTGCGGCGATTTGTGACAGTGCGCGATTATGGTCCAGACGCATCATGGCGGTGAAGTTGGCGGGCTTGAGCTCTGGTGCATTGCGCATGGCAATCAAACAATTCGTGTTGGCCGGATTTCCAACCACCAAAATCTTGACGTCGCGGCTGGCCACTTCGGAAAGAGCCCGACCCTGATCGGTAAAGATCGCTCCGTTCATCTCGAGCAGATCCTTGCGCTCCATCCCCTTGGAACGCGGGCGGCTGCCCACGAGCAAAGCCACATCCGCATCCTTGAAAGCCACCCGCACATCATCGGTAATGATGACGCTATGCAGTAGGGGAAACGCGCAGTCATCCAGCTCCATGACCACGCCACGCACGATTGGAAGCGAGGGGGTGATGTCAAACAACTGAAGAATGACCGGCTGGTCTGGACCTAGCATTTCTCCACTGGCGATCCGGAACAACAAACTGTAGCTGATTTGTCCACCGGAGCCGGTAACGGCAACGCGCATGGGTTTTTTCATAACGACACTCCTGATTTAAGCAAACGCAAAAAAATAGGCCAACGACCTGTCGTCGGCAGTTCGGGGAACACGGGGCGCCACGGTTTCCTGGCACCCCGTGTCCAACGGGTTGATGATGATCAGGCAGACATCAGATCCCGGAGCACATAGGGCAGAATGCCACCATGTCGGTAATAATCCACCTCGATGGGAGTATCGATACGCAGTAACAGAGTGACCACCGACCGCGTACCATCCTTGCGATGAATGGTCAATTGTACGTCTTGTTGCGGTTTGATCTCGCCATCGATGCCGCCGATATCGAAGGTTTCACTGCCATCCAGCTGGAGGGTCTGAGCGGTGGTATCGCCCTTGAACTGACAGGGAAGAACCCCCATTCCCACCAGATTGCTGCGGTGAATGCGCTCAAAACTCCGGGCCACGACTGCCTTGACTCCCAGGAGCTGGGTGCCTTTGGCGGCCCAATCCCGGGATGATCCGGTGCCGTATTCCTCGCCAGCAAAAATGACCGTGGGGACGTTTTGCGCCACATACTGCATGGCCGCGTCGTAGATAGGCATCTGTGTGCCACTGGGTTGGTGTACCGTCACCCCGCCTTCGGTGCCTGGAACCATGAGATTCTTGATACGGACGTTGGCAAAGGTACCACGCATCATGACTTCATGATTGCCGCGGCGGGAGCCGTAGCTGTTGAAGTCGGCCACCGAAACCCCATGACTCTGCAAGTATTTGCCGGCGGGAGAAGAAGGTTTGATGGAACCGGCGGGGCTGATATGGTCGGTGGTGATGGAGTCGCCAAAAATACCTAGTGCGCGCGCGCCCTGAATATTTCCAGTGGTTCCTGGTTGCATGGAAAAATTCTGGAAAAATGGGGGCTGGGCGATATAGGTGGATTGCTCCCACTGATAAACCAGGCCGGTGCTGGAGGGAATATCGTTCCACAAGGGGTTATCCTTGGTGAAGTCCGCATACAAACGCCGATAGGTGTCAGGATTGGTGGCATGTTTCATGACGGCGGCCACTTCGGCCTGCGTGGGCCAGATATCTTTCAAAAACACCGGTGCCCCTTGGTAATCCTGACCCAGTGGGTCGTTCGCCAGATCGATATTGATGCGACCCGCAATGGCAAAAGCCACCACCAGCGGGGGGCTCATCAGGAAATTGGCCCGAATGTTGGGATGAATGCGCGCTTCAAAATTGCGATTACCGGAGAGCACCGCACAGCCCACCAGATCATTTTTGACGATGGTTTCTTCCAACTGGGCATCCAAGGGACCCGCATTGCCGATACAGGTGGTGCAGCCATAGCCCACCACCCGGAAGCCCAATTGATCCAGAGCGCCCTGCAGTCCGGCATTGGCCAAGTATTCCGTCACCACGCGTGATCCGGGAGCCAGAGAGGTTTTGACCCAAGGGTTGACTTTCAGGCCACGGGCTACGGCTTTTTGCGCCAATAGTCCAGCGGCAAGCAAAACGCCAGGATT
>DAIDKJ010000089.1 GCA_027450105.1 Ferrovum sp. | reverse complement strand
AGATCATCCTCCAATCGCGCATGCGTTCGGAATCTTATGGTTTGCGCGAGCATTATGCGCCGGATTTCAGCCGCGTTCCGCGCAACAACCTGCAACTGGTACTGGATCAAAGTCAGGCACTGCATACCCATGCACTGCCCATCATGACCATGCTGCACGACCAGATCGTCAATACCCACAGTGTCGTCTTGCTCACCGACCCCGAAGGCACCATCGTTCACTCCGTGGGAGACCCCAGCATCATGGAACGCGTGGCGCGCGTGGCCCTAACCCCGGGCGTGAATTGGTCGGAAGAGAGCAAAGGGACCAACGCCATTGGCACCGCCATTGTGGAGGACCGGGCCACGACGGTTCACGGAGACGAACATTTCCTCAGTGCCAACCGCTTTCTGACCTGTTCGGCCTCTCCCATCCATGACCCCATGGGCAAATTGATCGGCATTCTGGATGTGACCGGGGATCGTGGGAGTTTTCATGGTCATACCATGGCGCTGGTACGTCTTTCGGCCGAAATGATTGAAGACCAGGTGTTTCGTTCCCTGCTTCAGGAACAGCCCGTGGTCCTGTATTTTCACTCGCGCCCCGAGTTCATCAACACCATGATGGAAGGCATCATTTCCTTCGATGCCAGCGGTCGCGTCGTGATGACCAACCGCAAGGCCATCTCCTTGCTGGGCGGCGACTTTTCCAGTATTCGTAATCACACGTTTACCTCTCTATTTGGACTATCTCTGGGCTCCTTGTACGATCACTATCGGGGAATCAACCCACAACTGCTCATGCTCCACCTGGGTAACGGCTTACAGGTTTTTGCTCAGGCACGCATCAATCCTAACAATCGTGATTTTCAACTGGGAAGCCCGGCGCGTCCCGTCAGTCCACCCAGCACCCGCTCTGGTTTGGCCTGCAAAAGTCCGTGGGCCCATCTGGAGCAACTGGATACCGGCCATCCCCAAATGCGGGACAACATCCACAAAATCCGCAAGGTATTAAACCGCGACATACCCATTCTGATTCTGGGAGAAACCGGCACAGGCAAGGAAATCCTGGCGCGCGCCATTCACAATGATTCGGCCCGTAGCGACAAGCCTTTCATTGCCGTCAACTGTGCCTCCATTCCAGAAAACCTCATCGAATCCGAACTCTTTGGCTATGAAGACGGGGCTTTTACGGGAGCACGAAAAAAAGGCAGTATGGGCAAGTTTTTGCAAGCACATACCGGTACCATTTTTCTGGACGAAATCGGTGATATGCCCTTGGGTCTTCAGGCCCGTCTGCTGCGCGTACTGCAGGAGCGTTCGGTTACCCCGTTGGGGAGCAGCAAGTTGTTTCCGGTGGACGTCATGGTCATCTGTGCCACACACCAAAACCTGCGGGAGCGCATGCTGAGCAAAACCTTCCGCGAAGACCTGTACTACCGGCTCAATGGATTGGTCGTCAAGCTCCCGGCTCTTCGAGAACGTAGTGACCTGGAGGTCATCGTCAACAAGGTCTTGCAAGTGGAGTGCAAACAATGTCCCGTCAAGTTATCTCCGGAGGTCCGCGAGATATTTTTGGGCCATGACTGGCCGGGCAACATCCGCCAAATGACCAATGTGATCCGCACCAGTGTCGTCATGGTGGAAAGCGATGGCATTCTGCGCAAGGAACATCTCCCCGCCGATTTTCTGGATGAATTTACATTTAAGCCAGACCGTTCTCACACAACCGACGCTGCAAGTTCACAGCCAGGGCCTGTCACCCTCTCCTCATCCCCTTTTTCCACCGCCGTGCCAGCATCCCAAGCCGTGGTCAGCCCCGTCCCCCTGAATGTGGACGCACGCAGCATGGATCATATCGAGTCGGAAGTGATACGCCAAACCATCGAAAAACTGGGCGGTAATGTTTCGGCGGCCGCCCGTCAATTGGGTATTTCCCGCAACACCATTTACCGCAAACTCCATCACGCGGACTAAATTCCCGCACCTCACGGACTAAATTCCTGCCCCACGCGTCTTGCGCCCTGCTGGGCGCACCAAAAAAAACCGGCCTTTGCAGGCCGGCTTGAAGGGCACATCACGTGCCGAGTTACTGGAGCAAATCCGAATTTATTTTCCGGCGAGTTTGAAGACCCACACCGAGCCACCTTGCTCGAGCATGTTGACCTTCTTGGCCACGTCCCCACCCCACAAGGGAACTGCACCACCCCAACCGGATACGACTGCAACGTACTGGTTGCCGCCATCTTCCCAAGTAATGGGAGGTGCAACAATTCCCGAGCCCGTCTGGTATTTCCACAATTCTTTACCCGTCTTGGCATCCACGGCCTTGAGGTAACCCTCGGGTGTGCCATAGAACACCAAGCCACCGCCCGTGGTCAGGACACCACCCCACAAGGGCGCTGTATTCTTGTCTTCCCAGACAATCTTGCCGCTCTTGGGATCGATGGCGCGCAAGGCCCCAATATAGTCATCATTGAGGGTCTTGATGGTGAATCCAGCGCCCAGATAAGCTGCACCCTTCTTGTAGCTGATGGGTTCATTCCAGATTTCCATGCCCCACTCATTGGCCGGAACATAAAAATAACCGGTACCGGGGTTATAGGCCATGGGCATCTGGTTCTTACCACCCAGGAAAGACGGTGTGGAGAAAACCACCGAGCCTTTCTTTTTGTCTGCAGATTTTTCGGGATCGCCCGGACGGCTTTCATCCACATAGATGGGGCGACCGGTTTTCAGATCGATCCCCTTGGCCCAGGTGATTTTACGCACGAAGGGGAAGGCATTGATCAGCTTACCGGTTTTGGCATCGTTGACATAGAAGAAGCCATTCCGGTCAGCTTTACCGCCCACGCGCTGACCATTCATGTCGAAGGTCACAAACTCGTTCACACCATCGAAATCCCAGCCATCATTGGGGGTGTTTTGATAGTGCCACACGATCTTGCCGGTTTTGGGATCGATGGCCAGCGTGGAACAGGAGTAGAGGTTGTCCCCAGGACGCAGATGGCTATTCCAGGGAGCAGGGTTACCCGTTCCAAAATAGGCCAGGCCTGTTTTGGGATCGAAGGTTCCGCCCAACCAAGTAGAAGCACCACCGGTTTTCCATAGTTCGCCCGGCCAACTGGCATTGAGCGTACCCGTCATGCCGTTTTCGGTCTTGTTGCCATCCTTGTCGAAGGTGTACCCCATGTGACCTTCTACCGTGGGGCGTACCCAAACCATCTTGCCTGTCATGGGATCGCGTGCTTCCACACGTCCAACCACACCGAATTCACCGCCGGACACCCCGGTCAGCAACAGTCCGTCGGCGATCAACGGGGCCCCAGAGAAGGAATAGCCGGCCTTGTAGTCATCGATCTTGTCATTCCAGACCACTTTTCCTGTGTCTTGATCCAAGGCGATCAGATGGGCGTCCAAGGTACCAAAAATGACCAGGTTGCCGTACAGTGCCGCACCACGGTTGACCACGTCGCAACACGGCATGATCCCTTCGGGCAGACGCTCTTCATACTTCCAGAGCTTGGTTCCAGTTTTGACATCGATGGCATAAATCCGGGAGTAAGAGGCGGTCACGAACATTTTGCCGTTATGGACCAGGGGTTGTGACTCCTGACCCCGCTGTTTTTCCCCGCCAAAAGACATGGTCCACGCAGGAACCAGACGAGACACCGTTGAGGTATTGACGGCTTTGAGTGGGCTAAAGCGCTGCCCCTCCGACCCCATGCCACTGCTCAAAACTTCATGGGTGTTGGTGGAGGCTGTCACGAGCATTTTGTCTGTAACATCCGCTGCTTGCGCAGACAGGGCCACAGAAACGGCTGCGGCCACCAGGGCCAGACAGAAGTTGTTCTTCATGTAAAGGAATCTCCCCTAAAATTTGTATGAACGCCCGCCGGACCGGATTTACAGCGCTACGGCGGCCGGACAGGAGACCATAGAGCAATTCTCGTGCCAGATATTCAATCACACAGGGCATACCCTGCAATCTCATGATATTTATGAATTATGGCGCGTCTGGGTGAACGCTCAGCCCGTCCATATCGACGCACCGTCCTCTGTACCAAAATGCAACAGGCGTTTCAAAAAGGGCTGGGGCTATGGTCATTGCACAACAATCAGTGCGCAAGATCAGTTTTGGATCAAGGGGCCAGAAGCTGATTACGCAAGGCAATCAAGGTGAGTTCTGCCTGGTTTTTTGCGTCGAGTTTTTGCTTGATGTTGTACAGATGGGTCCCTACCGTGCGGGGGCTCAAAAAAAGCGTTTCTGCAATATCGTTGACCGTTCCTCCCGCAGCCAATTGCATGAACACTTCAAATTCCCGCTCGGAAAGCAGGTCCAATGGATTACCGGTACCCGCCTCTTGAGGGTTTTCCAGGGCCTGTTGCAACAGGGGGTCCAGGTAGGTTTCGCCGCGTGCAATCTGCAAAATGGCGGTAATGAGTTCTTGCGCTGCGCAGCGTTTGGAGAGGTAACCCCGGGCGCCGGCCCGCATCAGGCGGCGGGGATGCATCAGGTCTTCAAAGGCAGAAAGTACGAGGATCCGGGCCGAAGGATCGTGAGCCAGAATTCGACCCAACGCTTCCATGCCCCCCATGCCCCCCATGGACAGGTCCAGCACCAGCACATCCGGACGTGCCTGTGGATACAAGCGACAAGCCTGCTCGCCACTTTCGGCTTCGGCGCAGACTTGCAGGCCGGGATGCCCCTCTAGCAGGAGTCGAAATCCCATTCTGACCACTTCGTGGTCATCCACCAACATGACTTTAATTCCTGGTGACTCCATGGTGTCCTTGCATCGCCTCTACGGGCAAGGTGACCTCGATGGCAAACCCTTGTCCCGGTTGACTGTCTATCTGGAAAGATCCGCCCAGGCCCTGAACGCGTTCACGCATTCCGCGCAACCCAAAACGGGCATTGGCCAGAGCAGCAAGCTCCACGCCCTGGCCATTATCCGACAAATGCATGCACAGGACAGGATCTGACGCCCGCTGCTGCACCTGCAATCGAATCCTCATGTGGCTGGCGTGGGCATGGCGCATGGTATTGTTGATGGCTTCCTGCACGATACGATAAGCCGTAATCTGGACCTGCTCGTCCAGCAGGGATTCCAACGCCGAGCACTGCAAGGTAACCGACAAGGACTGTTGCGCGTGATTGGTGATCCCCACCAATTCTGTCAGGGCATCAGCCAAGCCCAGTTGATCCAAGGCCAGAGGACGCAACTCGCGCACCAGGCGGTGCATGGCATCGTACATGCGGGCGGTCAAATCCACAATGGTTCCCGCCCGCTGGGCCACCACGGCAGGCTCCGAAGCGCTTTGCTGCTTGAGCGCAGTGGCGATGGTACTTACGGCAGTGAGCAATTGGCCCAACTCGTCGTGCAATTCTCGAGCTAGAGCGCGCCTTTCCTCTTCCAGATGACTTTGGATCAGGACCGTGACTTCGCGATTTTCCTGCAACTGTTGGCGCGTTTGAGCCGCCTGCTGACGCAAGTGGGAATTTTCTTCCAGAGCTTGCGCCATGCGATTGAAGGCATGAAACAAGGTGGCCATTTCCCCTTCGCGGTCCTCGGGCAAGCGCACCTGATAATCCAGCCGTTCCAAACGGGACAGCGCTGCGACCA
>DAIDKJ010000088.1 GCA_027450105.1 Ferrovum sp. | reverse complement strand
AGGGCATCGTGCATGCGCCCTTTCGCTTTCCGGTGCAAGCCGTGCAACGCCAGCCGGGCAGTGCCGTGGAAGAACGCCGGGCGTATCTGGGGCGCATCGAATCGGGCACGCTGGCCCTGGGGGACGAGGTGAGCGTATTACCCGCCGGGGTGCATACCCGCATTGCCGGTATCCACACCTTCGATGGGCCATTGGAAGATGCCCGGGCCGGGCAGTCGGTGAGCCTGACTCTGGAAGATCAAGTGGATGTGTCGCGCGGCGACATGATCGTCAGTCGGGCCCAGGCTCCGCGCTGCGCCAGGGAGTTCGAGGCGCTGCTGTGCTGGTTTTCGGCCACGCCCCTGGATGTGGCGCGCCGTCTGTTGGTCCGTCAGGGAACGCGCACGGTGGCCGGCAAGGTGACGGCCCTGGAGTATCGCCTGGATGTGAATTGTTCCAGCCAGGTGCCGGTGTCAGAGGCGGTGAGCATGAACGATATCGTCAAGGTACAGTTGCGCGTGCAGCATCCGCTGGCCTTTGATGCCTACGGGCTGAATCGGCCCACGGGCAGTTTCATTCTCATCGATGAGGTCAGCAACGATACCCTTGCGGCCGGGATGATACTGTAGCGGGACCGCTGCGTCTGCTGCTTGCTGTCTGCTGCTTGCTATGTTCGCCCCAGCGCTGCCCCGTCTGTGCCTGGCGGGCGGTGTCGCCCAGGCTCACTGCATGGCGCTTTGCGCCACCCACAGGGCGATGGCCTGGAGTAATTCGGGCGATTCGCCAATGGCCTGGGTTACCCGAATGGAGCAGTGGGGATGGTGGTTGCGGATGGTTTCGATCAGCTGGGGCAGGTCTTTTTTCAGATGCCCGCCTTGAGCCATGAACAGAGGGACCAGGGTGATCTGCAACAGACCCGCTGCAACCAGTTGCTCCACACAGGCGGCCAGACTGGGCGTCATCAGTTCCAGAAAGGCCAGCTCCACACGGGACTCGGGGCAGAGGGCCGACACCCGTTGCTGAATGTGGCGAAATGGCTCGGCCCATTGCGCGTCGCGGGCGCCGTGGGCAAACAGGATCAGTCCCTTGGTGGGTGGTGTTTTCATGGTGCGGGTCCTTATGGGAAGGCTTTAGAGGATGGGACAGGCCCTATGCGGCAGTATCCAGTGGGCTGCTCTTCAGTGCCGGCCGGTACTGCCAAATCCGCCTTCTCCCCGCTGGCTTTCTGCAAATTGCTCCACCACCTGCAGGTGCACCTGCAGCACGGGGACGACCACCAATTGCGCGATGCGCTCCATGGGCTGCAGCACGTAGGCGTTTTGGCTTCGGTTCCACAGGGAGATCTGGATTTGCCCCTGATAATCCGAGTCGATCAAGCCCACCAGGTTCCCCAGCACGATGCCCTGCTTATGACCCAGACCGGAGCGGGGCAGGATCATGGCTGCAAGCCCCGGGTCGGCCAGGTGAATGGCGATGCCGCTGGGAATGAGTTCAGTCTGACCGGGCTGCAAGGTCAGGGGTTGTGCCACACAGGCCCGCAAATCCAGTCCTGCGGCGCCCGGGCTGCCATAAGTGGGAGGGGTGGTGTGCAGACGGGGATCGAGAATGCGAATTTGCAGCGGTGTCATGGCAAGACCTTGTCAGGAGTGAAAGCAGGAAACGCGAGGGCCATGGCGTGGGCGAGAATCTGTCGGGCCAGGTGGGTTTTGGAGGCAGGCGCCAAGGGATGGGCCCCATGGTCATCAAACAGGATCACTTCGTTATCGTCGCTCCCCAAGGCCCGTTGCACCAGATTGCCCACCACCAGCGGGATGTTTTTGCGACGCCGCTTGAGTTCGGCATATTCGGCCAGATGTTGGCTCTCTGCAGCAAACCCGATACAAAACGGGGGGTTGGGGCTTGCGGCCACGTGCGCCAGGATATCCACCGTGGGGGTGAGCGTGATCTGGAGCTGTGCCTTGCCTTTTTTCAATTTATGTTCTGCCGGGGTCGCGGGTGTATAGTCGGCTACCGCGGCTACGGCAAAAAACAGATGGGTTCCCGGCAGGGCCTCTTGCACCGCGGCCAGCATTTGCGCGGCACTGCGCACTGCAATGCGAGTGCACCCTGGGGGTGCAGGCAAGGCCGTGGGGCCACTTACCAGCACTACCTCGGCCCCGGCTTCCCAAGCGGCCTGGGCCAGGGCGTAGCCCATTTTTCCGGAACTGCTGTTGGTGATGCCGCGCACCGGGTCGATGGCTTCAAAGGTGGGCCCCGCCGTCAACAGCACCTTGCGCCCGGCCAGGGGTTGGGGTTGCAACTGGCGCAGTACCTGGTGCAGTAACTCCTCGGGCTCCAGCAGGCGTCCTTCGCCCACCTCGCCACAGGCCTGCTCGCCGCTGGCGGGGCCCAGAATACGCACGCCGTCAGCCTGCAGTTGGCGCAGGTTGCGTTGATTGGCGGGGTTATGCCACATTTCCCGGTTCATGGCAGGAGCCAGCAGCAGGGGGCAATGTCTTGCCGCCACGGTGGTGGAGAGCAGATCATCCGCCAGTCCGGTGGACACCTTGGCCATGAAATTGGCACTGGCCGGGGCCACCAGAATGAGGTCGGCCTGGCGAGAGGCCTCGATATGGGCCATGCGGTTGGGGATGCGTTCGTCCCACAGGTCGGTTAACACGGGGCGCCCGGACAAGGCCTGAAAAGTGGCGGGAGTAACAAAGCCACAGGCGGCTTGCGTCATGATGACCTGAACGGCCACCTGTTCCTTGAGCAGCAGTCGGGTGAGATGTGCCGCCTTGTAAGCGGCGACTCCCCCGGTAATGCCCAGGACGATCTGTCGTTGCTGCGGGTGTGGGTTCATGTGTTGTTCCGCTGGCCAATAACTGGGATTATAGCCTGTCGTTTGCCGACTGCGGGCCGCACTGGCTACATGGGGGCGGGTGAGCGGTGAGAGGGTGGACATAAGCTGCTTGCCAAAAAGGGTTGTTCGTGTCAAAATCGTCGTTTATCTGAAAACAGTAACGGAGATTCACCATGGCACGCGTCTGCGCGGTGACTGGGAAAAAGCCGATGGTCGGCAACAATGTTTCCCACGCCAACAACAAAACCAAACGTCGGTTTTTGCCGAATCTGCAATACCGTCGCTTCTGGCTTGAAAGCCAGAATCGCTGGATCCGTCTGCGCGTGTCCAATGCCGGTTTGCGCCTCATCGACAAGAAAGGCATTGAAACCGTCTTGTCCGAACTGGGTGAGTCGGGACTTCAGGGTTAAAGGAGAAGCGAGATGCGCGATAAAATAAAACTGGAATCCACTGCGGGCACGGGTCACTTTTACACCACGACCAAAAACAAAAAAACCATGCCCAACAAGATGGAAATCAAAAAATATGACCCCGTGGCGCGCAAGCACGTGGCCTACAAGGAAGCCAAGATCAAGTGACCTGATTTTGGGCCCTTGGCCTGCGGGCTCCTAAAAAACCTCCAGAAGTTTTGGAGGTTTTTTGTTGTGTGCCCGGCAGGCTTGGAACGGCGCTCTCAGCCATCGGTCTGCGGGCCATTGTCGGCCCGTAGCAAGGGAATGCCCCACAACCGGGCCCACCAGCGCGCATGCATGGCCTGAACGGCGGGCTCGCGCAGTCCTTGGGCCCAGCTGTGATTGGACAAACTGATGAGCACTTGGGGAGCTTCAGGTCCCAGGGCGGACACCAGTTGGGGCAATACCAGCAAGTCTTCAAAGCAAAAAGAAAACAGAACTCGGTACCCGGCAATGCGTTCTTGTCCCCGGTTGAGATGCCAACCGTGGGCATCCTGCAGCACCCAGTGGCTGGCCAACCCCCCGGCCCCCCAGGGACTCCAGTCTGCCAGAGGAATAGGCTGGCGTGCCCGCACCCAACGATCCCCCGGGGCAGCGATCACATGGGCTGCATTGTACGCACGTCCCGAGGCATCCGGGGCGATGGCTCCCACAATGAGGGTGTCCTGGCTGTGTGTGATCCGGTTGCACAGCGCGTTCCACCAATAAGTCTCGGCGCCAGTCCAAACACCGGCAATGGACTCGGGGAGCAACAGCACCCGCGGCCCCCGCTGGGCTGGCATTGGCGGGTCCCACTGGGCTTGTACCAGCTGCATGAGTTGGGTTTGCCGTTCCAGACGCTGCCAAGGCAAGATTCCCGGGGGCTTCAGGCGGGTATCCAGGGCCTGCCATCCGGGCGGCAGGGTGGGGGCCCGATACCCGGCATTGGCCAGCAGGGCGGCCAGAAGCAAAGGCTGGATGAGCGCCCGTTGACGTGCGTTCCAGGCGCTCCACAGGAGCGTGGTGGCCAGCAGTCCACCCAGCCCCCAGGCAGGATAGAGAACCCCGCTGAGAGTGAGGGGATGCAGCCAGCCGATCAATCCCCAGGGCGGCAGGAGGCTCACGAGCAGTACGGCCACGCTGGAGAATCCCCGTTTGATTGCCGATTGGGTGGGGGCTTGCCATAGCCATGCCCAGGGAAGGCTGAGAAGCAGGGCGTGCAGACCCCATACGGCCCGGCTGCCCAGAGGAGAAAACCCGGGCAGGGCCTGCAGGATGGCCGCAGGTTGCTCGTGAGCCCCCAGCAGGTACAGGGCCAGCACCCCACCCCAGGCACTGGCGCGCTGGCGGGCCGCAGACCACCACAGGGGCAGCAACAGGGGGATCAGGTTTTCCAGCATGCGGGTTCTCGCAGCGCTCAAGGCGGGGGTCTTACGAGGACTTGGCCCTGTGGCACGGACAAAACGGGATTGTAGCGGTGCCCATGGCGTGCACAGCGCCACATAGCGCTATGAAACCCGCTTGTTTGGAGCGCTGCTCAGCGCCCGCTGCTGCCGCCCGCCGGCAGCGCTTCAGGTAAGCAGATGCTGGGGCCTGCCTGCCTGCCAGGCCTCGATGTTGGCGATGAGTTGATCGGCCAGCGTTTGCATGGCCTGGTCCGAGGCCCAGGCCACATGGGGGGTGAGAATGAAATTGGGACGGTGTAGCGCCAGCAGGGGATGCTCCGGCGGTGGGGGTTCACTGCTCAGCACATCAAACCCGGCTCCGGCAATGAGCCCTTGATCCAGAGCCTGCACCAGAGCCTGCTCGTCCACCAACCCTCCGCGCGCGGTGTTGATCAGCAGGGCCTGGGGCTTCATCATGCGCAGTTGCGCCAAGCCAATGAGATGGCGGGTTGCCGCGGTGAGTGGGCAGTGCAGCGAGACCACATCGGAGTGCGCCAACAATTGTTCCAGCGGCACCAGGCTGCCTTCTGCGGGCGCTGGACGCTGGCCGTGCTGGGCGAATAGCACGCGCATGCCAAACCCGTGGGCGCCAATCCGGGCGGTGCCCTGGCCCAGAACCCCGTGACCGATGATGCCCAATGTGCTGCCCTGCAGATCGCCAATGGGGTGATTGGCCAGGCAGAATTGAGAGGATCGTTGCCACAAGCCGGCGGCCACATCCTGATGGTAGGCGAGCAGATTTCGACGCAGGGCCAGGATCAGGGCAAAGACGTGCTCTGGCACCGTATGGGTGGCATAGTTGCGGATATTGGCCACGGCCACGCCATGGGCCTTGCACCAGGGCAGGTCGATGTTGTCGTAGCCGGTGGCGGCCACGGCAATCATTTTGAGATAAGGGAGCTGGGCCAGCGTATGGGCCCGCAAGGGGACCTTGTTGGTGATGGCTACCAGGGCGCCTTGCAGGCGATTTACGACCTCTTCGGGGCTCGTGTGCGCGTATTCCACATAGTCGGAGGTAAAGGCAGGACTGCG
>DAIDKJ010000087.1 GCA_027450105.1 Ferrovum sp. | reverse complement strand
ACCACTTTCAATCAATCCGCTGTTACGGGTTTTATTGCTCAGGTGTGACATATCCACAAATCTCCAGTCCAAAACCAGCCATGCTGGGAATTTTGCGCAAGCGGGATAACACTCTCATCCTGCCCACTCCCACATCCTGCAAAATTTGGGCACCCACGCCATACAACCGAGGATCCCACTTATGTTCGGCGGGGTGATCGTCGCATCCGGCATCGGCCCAGGCGATGAGATCCTGCGCCGTTTCGGCGCCATGCAACAAGACCAGCACGCCACAGCCCGCTTCGACGATTTTTTTCAGGGTGTTTTGGATGCCGAAGGAATGCCGACCGGCCCCATCATCAAAAATATCCAGCACCGAAAAGGGCTCATGAACCCGTACCAGGGTTTCCCGATCCCGGTGCACCTGTCCATAGACCAGGGCCAGATGGGCCTGATGGGCCACCACGTCATAGTAGGCCACCACCCGAAATTCGCCATAGGGCGTGTGGAGCTGGCGGGTAGCGGCCCGTTCGATGAGTTTTTCATGCTGACTGCGGTAATGGATGAGATCGGCAATGGTGCCCAGTTTCAGGCCATGAATTTGGGCAAATTGCAGCAGATCGGGCAAGCGGGCCATTTCGCCGTTGTCCTTGAGGATTTCACAAATCACGGCCGCGGGCTCCAAACCGGCCAACTGGGCCAGATCGCAGCCGGCTTCCGTATGCCCGGCCCGAATCAGCACCCCCCCGCGGCGCGCCATGAGCGGAAAGATATGCCCGGGCTGCACCAGATCATCGGGCCGGGCAAAACGGGCCACAGCGGCCTGGATGGTGCGGGCTCGATCCGTGGCCGAGATGCCGGTGGTCACCCCGTGGGCGGCCTCGATAGACACGGTGAAATTGGTGGTCATGGAGGAGCGGTTGTCCGACACCATGAGCGGCAGGTTGAGCTGCCGACAGCGCTCTTCCGTCAAGGTCAAACAGATCAGGCCGCGCCCAAAGCGGGCCATGAAGTTGATGGCCTCGGCATTCACATGGTCCGCTGCCAGAATCAGATCGCCTTCGTTTTCGCGGTCTTCGTCATCCACCAGCACGACCATTTTTCCGGCCTTCAGATCGGCCACCAGTTCTTCGGTGGTGGAAAGTCCGGGCGGCAAAGGGCGGGAAGCAGCAGGGGTCATGGATGGTCAGGCCTGAGGGAAGTGTAAAGAGCGGCAAAGTAGCATCAAGGGATGATTCTACCAGAATCCGCTGGTGCCGCCCGCATCGCGTCCCATTCGCTGGAGCGATGGGCATAGCGCGCCAGAAGGTCCACTTCCAGATTGACGGAGTCTCCCTCCTGCAAGGTGGCCATGGTGGTGACGGCCCGGGTGTGAGGGATGAGATTGATGTCGAACTCATCGTATTGCACGGCATTGACCGTGAGGCTGATGCCATTGACCGTGATGGAACCCTTGCGCGCAATGTAGCGGGGCAGATCGCCCGGGGCCTTCAGGCGCAACAACCAGCTCTCCCCCAGGGGTTGGTAGCGCACCACCGTTCCCACCCCATCCACATGCCCACTCACCCAATGCCCGCCCAAGCGATCCGACACGCGCAGGGCCTTTTCCAGATTGAGCGTGGCCCCAGCCTGCAAGCCACAGGTATGCTCCCGGGTATGGGCCGACACATCCACGGCAAAGCCCGCGTCCACCAAAGCCACCACCGTCAAACAAACCCCATTGCAGGCAATGGAATCGCCCACCACCACATCCTGCAAATCCAGGGTGGGGGCCTGGATCACCAAACGCACGCCCGCCTCCAGGGGCTGCTGGGAACTTACCCGACCCAGCGCATGAATGATTCCGGTAAACATCAACACTCCTCGCAATAATGGCACCGGGCATCGATGCGCCAGTCTGCGCCCAATGCCGAAATGTTCTGGATGTTCAGCCCATGGCGCTGGGTGAGAGCCGTCAAGGGGGCTCCGGCAATCACCCCGGGGCCTCCTTCTCCCAACAACGCAGGAGCCACATAAAACACAAACTCGTCCAGCAGTCGTTCCTGTAAAAAGGCCCCCGTCAAACGGGCCCCAGCCTCCAGCGTCACCTCATTCAACTGACGCTGTCCCAACAGCCGCAGCAGGGCCGATAGATTCATGTGCCCCGTGGCCGTGCGTTCCACCACCAGAACCTGGGCCCCTACATCTTGATAGCGCCGGGCCTGATGGACGTCGTCGTTGCAGGTCACCAGCCAGGTGGGGGCCTGCGGACCCAGAATCTTGGCCTCCAGGGGGGTTTCCAGGTCCTGGTCCAGCACGATGCGCACCGGTTGCCGGGTGGTCTGCACCGCGCGTACCGTCAGGGTAGGGTCATCTGCGCGCACAGTGCCCATCCCGGTGAGCACAGCACAGGAGCGTGCCCGCAGTCGATGGCCATCCGCACGGGCCGCCTCTCCCGTAATCCATTGACTGACGCCATTGGCCAGGGCCGTCCGGCCATCCAGACTCATGGCCACCTTGGCCCGAACCCAGGGCGTTTGCCGACGCATGCGCGCCAGAAACCCCAGGTTCAACTGGGTGGCCTGCTCACAGCGCAAACCCACCTCCACACTCAACCCGGCAGCACGCAACCGGGCAATGCCCGCACCTGCCACCTGGGGGTTGGGATCTTCCAGCGCCACCACCACGCGCCGCAGACCGGCGGCAATCAAGGCGTCGGCACAAGGGGGCGTCCGCCCCTGATGACTGCAGGGTTCCAGCGTGACGTAAGCGCATCCACCGCGCGCCGCTGCCCCCGCCTGACGCAGGGCATGGACTTCGGCATGGGCTTCACCCGCACGCTCATGCCAGCCTTCGCCCACTATGCTGCCCTCGCGGGTAATGACACAACCCACCCGGGGATTGGGCGTGGTGGTATACAAGCCCCGCGCCGCCAACTCCAGGGCCCGCTCCATGCAGGCAACATCCGCTTCGTGCCAGGAAACACTCATGGGACAATCACTCAAAGCTCGCCAATGACCACACGAAAGTCCTCCAGGTCCTGAAAGCTGCGATAGACCGAGGCAAAGCGCACATAGGCCACCTTGTCCAGACGGCGCAGTTCCTCCATGACCATTTCGCCCACCCGCAACGAAGAGATCTCCCGCTCTCCCAAACTCAGCAGATGCTGGCGCATGCGCTCCAGGGCCGCATCCACCTGCTCCACGGGAACCGGGCGTTTATGCAGGGCCCGCATGAAGCTGACGCGGACTTTTTCCGCCGAGTACTCCTCGCGATGGCCGTTTTGCTTGATGACCTGGGGCAGGCGGATATCGGCGGTTTCATAGGTGGTAAAGCGCTTGCTGCAAGCCCCGCAGCGCCGCCGCCGGCGAATGCTGTCCCCGGCTTCGGTCATGCGCGAATCGATGACCTGGGAATCCTGCGCGCCACAAAACGGGCATTTCACGGCCCGGCCTCGTCACCATTCATGCCCGTGTACATGTCCACCCTCCCCTCTGCCTCTCATTCCTCTTCTGTTCCCGTCCATGCTGGGCAGCACCGGTCAGTTCCCGGCAATGGTCATCTCTTCCAGGAGAATGGAGCCCGTGATTTTGGAACCGCGAATCAGAACATCATCGCCCACGGCCAGGATGTGCCGGAACATGTCCTTGAGGTTGCCGGCAATCGTAATCTCGTGCACCGGGTACTGGATTTTTCCCTGTTCCACCCAAAACCCGGCCGCCCCGCGGGAATAGTCCCCCGTGACGCCATTCACGCCCTGGCCCAGCAATTCGGTCACCAGCAGACCGCGCTGCATGGTGTGGAGCAGGTTTTCGAAACTTCCGCCAAAGGGCTTGAGAATCAGGTTGTGATTGCCCCCTGCGTTGCCAGTACTGCGCATCCCCAGTTTGCGCGCCGCATAACTGCCCAGGAAGTACCCTTGCACAACCCCGTCCACCACCACCTCCCGGGCCTGGGTGGCCACCCCATCGTCGTCAAAGGGTGAACTGGCCAGCCCCTTGGGCAAATGGGGTTGTTCCTGCAGTTGAATCTCGGCGGCAAACACCTGTTGCCCAAGAGAATCCTGCAAAAAACTGGATTTGCGATAGAGGGCACCGCCACTGACGGCGCTCACGAAATGCCCGATCAGCCCTGCCGCCAAGCCGGCTTCAAACAGCACGGGGGCCTGGCAGGTTTTCAATTGCCGGGCCTTCAAGCGTCGCACCGTGCGCTCTCCCGCCCGTTGTCCCACACTGCGGGGGGGGTCCAGATCCAGCGGATCACGCGTGGTGGTATACCAGTAATCCCGCTGCATGCCATCGCCCTTGCCGGCAATGACCGAGCAACTGACCCCATGGCTGGAACCGGCATAGCCCCCCATGAACCCCAGGGTATTGCCATAGGCAAACTGGGACTGCTGGGTATACACCGTGGCCCCTTCGGAATTGCTGATGCGCCGGTCAAAACCCAAAGCCGCAGCCTCGCATTCCCGGGCTTGGTCGATGGCCTGCTCCACGCTCAGGTTCCAGGGGTGGTACAGACCCGGATCGGGCAGATCATTGCGCGCCAGCAAAGCCGGGTCGGCCAATCCGGCAAAGGGGTCCGAGGCCGTGTGGCGGGCAATGCTCACGGCCTTTTCCACCGTGTCGCGCAGGGCTTGGGGAGAAAAATCGGAACTGCTGGCATGCCCCCGTTGTTGGCCAAAAAACACCGTAATGCCCACGTCCTTGTCCCGGTTGTATTCGATGGTTTCCACCTCGTCCAGGCGCACGTTGACGGAGAAACCGCTCCCCTCGCTGGCGTCAGCCTCGGCGGCGTGGGCCCCACAGCGGCGGGCATGCTCCAGGGCATCCCGCACCAGGGAACGAAGAAAATCCTGCGTATAGGAAAAGGGCTGATGGTCTGACACGGGCGCATCCATGAAGAGTGAATCCGGTATCATAGCAATATTGATCGTCTGATGGAAAAGCCGTGACCTCCGAAGAACTCCCCAGCAAGTCCCAGCGCAAGCGCGATATGCATGCGCTGCAAAGCCTGGGACAAGCCCTGGCCGAACTCAGTGCAGAGCGCATTCGCGCCCTGCAACTGCCCGACACCCTGCAACAGGCGCTACTGGATAGCAAAACCCTGAAGGCCCACGGTGCCTTGCGGCGCCAGATGCAATACATCGGGCGCCTGATGCGCGGCGTGGATCCGGCCCCCTTGCAAGCCTATCTGGACAAACTGGCCGGAACCTCGCGCACGGCCACCGCCGCACTGCACGACACCGAGCGCTGGCGCGCCCGCATGCTGGAAGACCTGGGGGTGGTGGATGAATTCGTTGCCTCTCATCCCCAGGCCGATCGCCAACAATTACGCCAATTGGTGCTGGGGGCCCAGCGCGAACGAGCCTTGAGCAAACCGCCCCGTCAATTCCGGGCCCTGTTTCGTACCCTGGCGCAGCTGCTGGAGCCCCCCTCCAGCCATCCAGCGGAAGAAACCCCGCCCCTGGAGCTGCCATGAGCGCCTGGGAACCCCTGCGCGTGGGGCTGCTTTCCATCAGCGACCGGGCTGCGCGGGGGCAGTACGAGGATGCCGGGTTGCCGGCGTTACGGCTTTGGCTGGAACAAACACTCATCAACCCTCTCCAGATCGAATCACACCTGATTCCCGACGAGCAAGACCTGATCGAAAGTCATCTGCGGCGCCTGGCCGACCACGCTGCATGTACCCTGATTCTCACCACCGGCGGCACCGGTCCGGCCCCCCGCGATGTCACCCCCGAAGCCACCCTGGCCGTGGCGAACAGGGTCCTTCCCGGGTTTGGCGAACAAATGCGGGCCCATAACC
>DAIDKJ010000086.1 GCA_027450105.1 Ferrovum sp. | reverse complement strand
GTATCTGGTCTGTCCCCTCCAGACGCCCAGCTTCGAGTCGCAGTTCAGTGCGAGTACGACGACCTCGGCCCAAGAGTGGACCAGAATCTGTCATCGCCACAAACGCATCAGGATTCCGGCGGATTATCCAGATTCATGGAAACGGAGCGGGCTGGAACCACAGTGGAAATGGCGTGCTTGTACACCATTTGGGTAGTGGTATTCTTGAGCAGGACCACATACTGATCGAAGGATTCCACCTGACCCTGTAACTTGATTCCATTGACCAGATAAATCGAGACAGGAATATGTTCTTTGCGTAACGCGTTTAGGAACGGGTCTTGTAACATTTGCCCTTTGGTACTCATGTGATGCGCCCCCGAGTGGTTTTTGGTTGTCAGTTTCTTCTGGCAGGGGGTTGATTCTACATGATTTAAAACCTACCGACTATTTCTTTCCAAACAATTTGCGGCCGCGTCGCCGTTGGCGGCGCAAGCTGTTCTCCTCCGATTCGGTCAAGGGTTTGGGCTTGCGATCCGCAAAGGGATTATGCCCCTGGCGAAATTCCACCCGTAACGGGGTACCCCGTAACTCAAACGCTTTGCGAAAGGTATTTTCCAGATAGCGACGGTAGGTTTCGGAAATATGGGCCACGGCAGAACCGTGGATCACCACGATGGGGGGGTTATGTCCGCCCTGGTGGGCATAGCGTAGTTTGGGACGAAACGGGCCAGCCTTGGGAGGTTGATGCTGAGTCACGGCCTCGTGCAGGACACGCGTCAACCGGGGGGTAGGTAAACGCGCCATGGCTGCATCGTAGGCTGCGTTGACGGCCGGCAGCACACCCTTGACCCCGGAACCACGCAGCGCCGATATGAAAAGGATGTTGGCGAAATCCAGAAAGCCCAATTTCCGTGCGATCTCGTTTTTCACCACGTCGCGGCGCGAAGATTCCAGACCGTCCCATTTGTTGACCGCCAGCACCAAAGCGCGGCCGGCGTCCAGAATGAAACCGGCAATATGCGCATCCTGATCCGACACCTCCTGCTGCGCATCCAGCGTCAAGACCACCACATTGGCCTGTTCGATGGCTTGCATGGTCTTGATGACGGAAAATTTCTCCACCGACTCGAATACTTTGCCCTGTCGACGCAACCCGGCCGTGTCCACCAGGACATAGGACTGGCCGTGATGTTCGAAGGCCACCTCGATACTGTCCCGGGTCGTTCCTGGCTGATCAAAAGCAATCATGCGCTCTTCACCCAACAACTGGTTGACAAGGGTGGATTTGCCCACATTGGGTCGTCCCACGATGGCCACACGGGGGACCTTTTGTTCGACGTGGTGCTCCGGTGCTTCGCCAACAAACCCGTTGAGCGCCAGTTCCAGTAACGAAGAGATCCCTTCACCATGAGCCGAAGAGATGGGTATTGGCTCTCCCATACCCAGTTCGTAAAACTCGGCCGTCACCACATCGGTGCGCATGCCCTCGACCTTGTTGACAGCCAGCACCACCTGCTTGCCGCGTTGACGCAACGTATCGGCGATTGTACGGTCGCCGGCAGTCAAGCCAGCACGTCCGTCAGTCAAAAAAATGACCCGATCGGCCTCGTCGATGGCCTGTAAGGTTTGGCGTGCCATCTCCCACAAAATACCCTCACGAGCAACGGGCTCGAACCCCCCCGTGTCCACCACCAGATAATTGAAGGCCTCAAAACGGGCACGGCCATAGTGCCGATCCCGGGTCAAGCCAGGTAAATCTGCCACCAGAGCATCCCGGGAACGCGTGAGGCGATTGAATAAAGTGGATTTGCCGACGTTGGGACGACCCACGATGGCAAGGGTAGGCAGCATGGAGGGTTACTCGGTCAAGGGTGAAAACACACGACAGGCGTCATTTAAACCAGGAGGGAAGCCAATGCGACTGAGCCCCATGAGGTGCCAGAGCATAGAGCTTGCCATCCCGATTGGTAAGCAGGATCAAATTGTCATCCAATACCTGTGGCTGTTGAATGATGGCCACCTCCTCCGTTTTGAGTCGTCCCATTTCAACGCCATCGGCACGCGACAAAAAGTGCACCACTCCCTGAGCATCCCCCACCACCACGTAATCGTTGAAGGCCTGAGGTGCCGAAGGATAACGACCTTCCAGCGTTTCCTGCTTCCAGGCCACGCTCCCACTGGTTCGATTCAAGGCAACCACATCCCCCTTTTCAGTGGTGGCAAACAACTTGTTTCCCTCTGCGCTCAAGGCTCCGGTCACGGAAAGTTCCGTCGACCAGATGGTTTCACCCTTGGCCACATCCAGACAGGCAACCTTCCCTTGATAAGAGGCCGTACATACGTCCCGGAATCCAAACAAGGGGGTTCCCACGACATCGTTGATGCGCTCCAACTCTGTAGCTCCTCTGGGAATCGATATGGTGGCTTCCCAGCCAACACTGCCATCCGCGAGGTTCAGTGCCACTAGTTTGCCGCCAGGCAAACCCACCAGCACGGCGCCACGTTCCATGGCAATCTGGCTGATGCCGCGCAGCACTAAAGCAGGCATGGGACGCTGTACCGACCAGCGGCGTTTCCCATCACTACTGGCAAGTCCTGAAATTCGTCCATCGGCGGTTCGCGTCACTACCACCCCATCAGCGGCCTGGGGAGCCACCATCAGTTCGCTGCTCAACTGAGAGCGCCACAATAAATCCCCCTTGAGGGTGTAAGCCAACACCTCGCCCTTCTTGTTTCCCAAAAGCAGCATCTGATCGCCGCTGCCGATTCCCGCCGAAAAGGATTCGAGCGTTTTGACACGCCAGATCTCCTTGCCAGTGGCAGGATCAAAGGCCCGCAGCTCGCCGGCTTCGTTCGCCACATACAGGACACCTTGAACCATTACCGGGCGGAGAATGGCTTGTTCCACCGAGCCAACCCCTTGCTTCCATACGACCTCTGCTTCCATGGCGGGTTTGAGAGGGGCCAAGGGTGCTACGGGCAGCGTGTCGGCGCAACTGGCCAGCAACAATGCGCCTGCGACCCAGAAAAGCCTTGCTGTCGCTGCCATGCGTGGAGACCAGAATGTCATTTGGAACCTCCCAGAGCATCCAGTTTGCCCTGCACGATTTGATGCACCACATCCACGGGTTGCGTTTTTTCCAGAGCCTGACGCCAGGACTGGCGCGCCTCGTCAGGTTTGTTCTGGGCCAGGAGGATATCTCCGCGCAAATCTGCACTCATGGCCAGATACTCCGGCCCATGATTATCCTGCAACAGACGCAGTGCCTCATCGTATTTTTTTTCGTCAGCCAGCAAGCCTGCTTCACGCAAACGCGCCAGATCCACCAGTGCAGGTTCCTTGCCATGCAGGACAACCCATTGCAGCATTTGACGGGCGTTGGCCCCATCGCTCTTTTCATGTGCCAGTGCGGCCACCAGAAAAGCTGCTCGAGTTGTCAGGGGGCTTTGCGGTTGCGCGGTCTCGAGGGCTTGAACGGCTTGCAGGGATTTGGTGATGTCTCGCTGGAGTACGGCGCCCTGAACTGCCTCAAACAGCACTCCGGCATTCTGGGCCTGATGATTCTGCCATGCACGCCAACCCTGGATGGCACCGACCAGCAGCATCAGCAACAAACCTCCCAACCAGACCCAACGTCCATACTGAGCCCACCAGGCTTTGAGCGCGTCGATTTGTTCCTGCTCTTCAAGATCGTACATGAGTGTCTTCCAGATTTCCAAAGAACTGAGGACTGTGTTGCTCTTGCCGGATGAGCGCAAGGGCCTGTTGCATGGTCACGGTACTTTGAGGGCCTTGACCGCGAAGTGGCTTGAGTGTTACACGCTGCTGACTGAGTTCCTCTTCACCCACGATCAATGCCCAAGCCGCACGACAGGCATCCGCCCGTTTGAATTGTTGTTTGAATGCCCCTCCGCCACAGTGCAACACGACATTCAACCCGTTTTGGCGTAAAACATCCGCCTGCACGAAGGCCTCGATAGCAGCCTGCTCGCCCTGGTGTATCACATAGACATCGGGCCCTGTGAGGTCGGCCGTGTGCTGCTGGCTGGCCTCCATCAAGGCCAGCAAACGTTCCATTCCCATGGCGAATCCGCAGGCCGGGGTTGGTTTACCTCCCAACTGCTCAATCAAGGTATCGTAGCGCCCGCCCCCGCAGATCGTGCTTTGTGCACCCAATAAGGTGGTGGTCCACTCGAATACGGTGGCGTTGTAATAATCCAGACCGCGTACCAAACGGTGATTGATGTGAAAACTCAAACCAGCCTTCTTCAGTAGGGTCTGCAAGGCATCGAAGTGCTGCAGGGAGTTATCGTCCAGATCATCCAGCAAACGGGGCGCATCTTCCACAAGCGCCGCCATCTGTGGATTTTTACTATCCAGAATGCGTAGGGGATTGGTATGCAAGCGGCGGCGTGAGTCGTCGTCCAGTTGTTCCTGGTGTACTTGAAGATAGGCCAACAATCGCTGACGATGGCGTTGACGGGCCGCCTGATCTCCGATCGAGTTGAGCTCCAAGCGGACATCCGTCAAGCCCAGGCGCTCCCATAAGCGGGCTGTCATCACAATCATTTCTGCGTCCACATCCGGACCAGAAAATCCCAAAGCCTCTGCACCGCATTGATGAAATTGGCGATAGCGTCCTTTTTGGGGGCGCTCGTGACGGAACATGGGGCCCATGTACCACAGTCGCTGAGGGCCGTTATAGAGCAGATGATGTTGAATGGCCAGACGCACGCAGGCAGCAGTCGCTTCCGGTCGTAGGGTCAGACTTTCTCCATTGAGGCTATCCACAAAGGTGTACATTTCCTTTTCCACGATGTCCGTCACTTCACCGATAGAACGAACGAACAGGTCTGTGGATTCCAGAATAGGGGTACGAATCTCCTGATAGCCGTACTGTTGCATGCCTTGTTTCAAGAAGGTTTCCAGTCGTGCCCAAGTAGCGGATTGCTCTGGCAACACATCATTCATGCCACGTACCGCTTGAAATTTTTGCATATTCATGGTCTTTGCAGCACCTCAGTCCTGCCGGGCACCGTAGCGGTTCTGCACATAGGATTGCACCAATGCCTGAAATTCCTGGGCAATTCTTTCTCCCTTGAGCGTGACCGTTTTTTCGCCATCCACGTATACCGGGGCCACCGGAAACTCTCCCGATCCTGGCAAACTGATGCCGATATCCGCCAGGCGGCTTTCACCAGGACCATTCACCACGCAACCCATCACGGCTACATGCAGATGTTCGACCCCCGGAAACTGCACCCGCCAAACAGGCATTTGGGCGCGCAACCAGTTCTGGATGCTCCCTGCCAGTTCTTGAAAATAGGTGCTGGTGGTGCGGCCACAACCCGGGCATGCAGTCACCATGGGATTAAACGCACGCAATCCCATGGTCTGGAGTAATTCCTGAGCCACGGTTACTTCCCGGGTTCGGTCTCCTCCCGGTTCCGGGGTGAGAGAAACGCGGATGGTGTCACCAATTCCTTCCTGCAGCAAAACCCCCATGGCTGCACTGGAAGCCACGATTCCTTTGCTCCCCATGCCCGCCTCGGTTAATCCCAGATGGAGTGGATAATGGCAGCGACGGGCCAAATCCCGATACACCAGAATCAGATCCTGAACTCCGCTCACCTTGCAGGACAGCACGATCTGCCGGGAAGGCAACCCCAGCTGTTCGGCTAAAGCCGCGCTTTCCAATGCCGAAGCCACCAAAGCCGCCCGGGTCACGGTAGCCACTGGAGCCGGCACGGGAAGGCGGGCATTTTCATCCATGCAGCGCGCCAGCATGAGGGGATCGAGGCTGCCCCAATTGACCCCGATACGCACAGGCTTGCCGTACAGACAAGCGAGTTCGATGAGGCGTGCATACTGTTCGTCACGTTTGGCGCCTCGGCCCACGTTTCCGGGATTG
>DAIDKJ010000085.1 GCA_027450105.1 Ferrovum sp. | reverse complement strand
TATTTTTATGAACGGCAGCATCTGAAGAAATTCTATGCCAAGTATGTCCGTCCTTTTATGGGGGCGAGCGTGATGAATTCCACGCGGCTGGGGATGGAGGAGATTATGTCCTCGGCTAGGCTGTTTCCGTCCGTGACGATTTTTCCGCACCGGGATCTGATGGCCCTGGAACAGGCCCTGGCCCGCACCACAGGAGACAACCGCTGGATCGTGACCGATGCCGTGTTCAGCATGGATGGGGATTTGGCGCCTCTGCCCCAGCTATTGACCCTGGCAGAAACCTATGACGCCATGTTGCTGGTGGATGATGCCCATGGCTTTGGTGTCCTGGGCGAAGAGGGTAAAGGTTCGCTGGCCCATTGGCAGATCTCCTCGCCGCGTTTGGTCTACATGGCCACCCTGGGCAAGGCTGCCGGGGTGTATGGCGCTTTTGTGGGCGCGCGCGCCGACCTGATCGAGTGGCTGATCCAAAAAGCCCGTACCTATCTGTTTACCACCGGCACACCACCGGCTTTGGCGGCCGCCTGTCTGGCCAGTGTGCACTGCATGGCCCGGGACCAGTTTCGCCGCGTTCAGTTGCAGCGTCTGGGCCTGCAATTGCAGCAGGGGGCCGCCGCATTGCCTTGGGCCCTGGGCCCCTCTACCACGGCTATTCACCCCTTGTTGTTAGGAGATAATCAAACAGTGCTCCAGGTAGCCCAGGCCCTGGCTGCCCAGGGGATCTGGGTGCCTGGCATACGCCCGCCCACAGTCCCCAAGGGCACCGGCCGCTTGCGCATCTCCCTGTCGGCTCTGCACGATGACAGCCACATCGCGCAACTCCTCCAGGCGCTACACACCATTGCCCGCACTCTGGATCCCCAACAGCCCACCCCTGCCTCTTCCTGAAAACGCCTCCTGCCCATGACCCCAACTCCGCCTCACACCAGCATTCACGAAACACCGCCCACGCCCCTCCAGGAAAGCGCTTCGGTTCCGCGCCCAACGCTTCTTCAGGCGGGTGGTACCGACCTGCTACAACGCAGCATGGCTGCTGTTTGGCATCCCTGTACGCAAATGAAGTGGCACGAACAATTTCCGCTCATTGCCCTGCACCGGGCCCAGGGGCTTTGGCTGGAAGATGTGCACGGAAAACGCTATCTGGACGCCATCAGTTCCTGGTGGGTCAATCTCTTTGGGCATGGTCATCCGCGGCTGAAGCAGGCACTTGGGCAGCAAATGGACGCACTGGATCATGTCATGCTGGCAGGTTTTACCCACGAGCCCGTAGTCACCCTGAGTGAACGCCTCGGCAAGCTGACCGGCGGAGCCTTGGGACACTGTTTTTATGGTTCGGACGGGGCTAGCGCCACCGAAGTGGCGTTGAAGATGAGTGCCCATTATTGGCGCAACCTGGGCCGTCCCCAAAAAAACCGCTTTATTGCCTTGGCCCACAGTTATCACGGCGAAACCCTGGGTGCCCTCAGTGTGACGGATGTGCCCCTCTTCAGCCAGGCCTACGCCGATCTGTTACGCCCCGGTTTTATCATCCCCTCCCCCGATGAACGCCTGGGTGCTGAAGCCGCCCAGCGCTCTTTGCAGGCTCTGCGCACCCTCTTGCAGCAACACCATCCGCAGATCGCTGCACTCATCATCGAACCCCTGGTGCAGGCTGCGGGTGGCATGATCTTTCATACGCCAGCCTATGTGCGCGGGGTAGCCCAGCTGTGCGCAGAATTTGATGTGCACTGGATTGCCGATGAAATTGCCGTGGGATTTGGCCGCACAGGAACACTCTTTGCCCATACGCAGGCCCAGGTGGTTCCTGATTTTCTCTGTTTGTCCAAGGGGATCACCGGCGGGATATTGCCCCTGTCGGTGGTGATGACCCGCGAGGCCATCTATCAGGGCTTTTATGACGACTCCAGCGCGCGCGCCTTTTTGCATTCCCATTCCTATACCGGCAATGCCCTGGCCTGCCGTGCGGCCCTCACCGTGCTCGATCTGTTGGAAGAAGGGCAGGTGTTGAGTCGCAACGCCGCACGCCTGGCGCGACTGGAAGCGTTGACAGCCCCATTACGAGCGCACCCCGCCCTTCGACATTATCGTCAGCGCGGCATGATCTGGGCTTTTGAAGTGGAAACGCAACGGGCGGACTTTGCCCGTGCCTTTCATCAGGCGGCTCTAAAGCGGCAAGTACTACTCCGCCCCATCGGCCACACCGTGTATTTCATGCCCCCCTACACCATCACAGATGCCGAATTCGAACACTTGGTGCAGGCCACGCTAGCCACCTTGACTGTGGTGGGGCGATGATGCCCCATGCTTGCTGCCGATGACGGTGTACACCGCCGGGACCACAAACAGGGTGAATAGCGTGCCGATGAACATGCCCGTAAAAATGACCAAACCCATGGCATGACGCCCTGCAGCCCCGGCCCCTGAGGCAATCACCAAAGGCAGCACCCCAAGCACCATGGCGGCAGTGGTCATGAGAATGGGCCGCAAGCGGATGGAGGCCGCCTGCACGACCGCTTCGAGCGCCGTTTTGCCCTCACGCTGCAACTGGTTTGCAAACTGAACGATGAGGATGCCATGTTTGCTGATCAGGCCCATCAAGGTGACCAAACCCACCTGGGTATAGATGTTCAGAGTTGCCAGGCCCACATTGATAAAGACCAACGCACCAAACAGGGCCATGGGAACCGAAACCAGAATCACCAGAGGGTCGGTAAAGCTTTCGAACAGGGCCGCCAGTACCAGATACACCATCAGGATGGCAAACAGCAGGGTGACCACAAAGCTGCCGGATTCCTTCATGAACTGGCGGGAGGCCCCGGAGTAGTCCACGTTATAACCGCTGGGGGCCGCTTCCAGTGTGGCCTGTTTGAGAAAATCCAGCACCTCGGCCTGAGACACGAAGGGCGTGGAGACGCCAGCCAGCGTGGTGGCATTGAGTTGCTGAAAGTGGGACACGGTCTCTGGTACCACCTGGCGTTGTACCCGGGCCAGAGAGGCCACGCTGATGAGATGGCCATCGGGGGTGCGCAGATGGTAATCCAGGACTTGATCGGGGTTGAGTCGGTCCACTTGGCGCACCTGCGGAATCACCTTGTAGGAGCGCCCATCCATGGCAAAATAATTGACATACCCGGCACTCAGGGCACCGCCCAAGGCATTGCCAATATCCTGCTCGCTCAATCCCAGACTGGCCGCCAGTTCTCGGTCCACCTGGATTTTCCCCAAGGGTTTGTCCAGCTTCAGATCGGCATCGATGAAAAAGAACATGCCGCTATGACGCGCTTTGTCCAACACTTTCTGGGCCACGTCATTGAGGTTGGCAAAGGGCTCGGTGGTGCTGATCACAAACTGTACAGGAAGCCCTTGAGTACCGGGCAACGGGGGAAACTGAAAAGCGGCCACCCGGGCGGCTGGCAAGGCTCCCCACTTGATCTGCAAATCCTTTTGCAGCGCATCGGCAGAACGGGTGCGTTGATCCCAGGGTTTGAAGACCACGCCCCCAATGCCCTGGTTGAGCACCGGGGCACCGGTAATCTGAAACATCTGGGCGTATTCCGGCTCCTGCCTGGCAATCTGATGCAGGCGCTGGGCATTGCGCAGCATTTCGTCGGCGCTGGCATCGGCTGCTCCCGTCATGGAATACAGCACGATACCCTGGTCTTCGGGAGGAGCCAGCTCGCGGGCCGAAGTCATGAACAGGTACACCGTAGCCAGCAACAGGATGACACCCATCAGGACGAGAACCCCGCTGGTTTGCAAGGCACTGGTCAACAGGGTTTGATAGCGGGCATGCAGGCGGTTGAACTGCCGATCCAGAAAAGCCACGAAGCCGTGTTGCAACTCCTCTCGATTCAGAAAACGCGAACACATCATGGGCGACAAGGTGAGCGCCACCACGCCCGAAACGGTCACCGCCCCAGCCAGGGTAAAGGCAAATTCAGTAAACAGCGCGCCGGTGAGTCCGCTCTGGAACCCGATGGGAATGTACACCGCAATCAGCACCACGGTCATGGCCAGAATGGGACCACCCAGTTCACGCGCCGCCAGCAAGGCTGCTTCCAGAGGCGTTTTGCCCTCTTCATTCATGTGACGGTCCACGTTTTCCACCACGATGATGGCATCATCCACCACCAGACCAATGGCCAGCACCAGTGCCAGGAGCGTGAGCAGGTTGATGGAGTACCCCAGCATCAACATCATCAAAAACGTGCCGATCAGGGACAAGGGCATGGCCACCACGGGAATGATCACGGCACGCAAACTGCCCAGGAACAGAAAGATCACCACCGTGACGATGGCCAAGGCTTCCAGCAAGGTTTTAGCCACCTCCCGAATGGAAGCCGTGATGTATTCGGTGGAGTCATACACGATGTTTCCGGTCAGTCCGGTGGGCAATTTGGCTTGTAGTGCGGGGAAAGCAGCGCGCACGCGCTGGGCTACTTCCAGGACATTGGCATTGGGCGCCACCTTGATCCCGATGAACACGGATTTCTGGCCATCAAAGGCTACGTTGAAGTCGTAATTATCCGAACCCAAGGTTACCTGGGCTACATCCTCCAGATGCACCAGAGTCGTGCCCTTCTGGCGCACCACCAGCCGTTTGAACTCATCCACCGTATGCAGATCCGTGCTGGCACTCAAATCCACCGTTACCGCCTGGCCCTTGGCCGAGCCCACCGTGGCCAGATAATTGTTGCTGGCCAGGGCATTGGACACATCCGCCGCAGTCACCCCAAAAGCCGCCATGCGGGCCTCGTCCAGCCAGGCGCGCAGGGCAAAATTGCGTGCCCCCAAAATTTCGGCGGTTTGCACGCCATCCAGAGAGTCGAGCTTGGGTTTGACCTCGCGCAACAGGAAGTCCGTCACATTGTTGGTGGGCAAAACCTGGCTGTAAAACCCCATGTACATGGAGTCCACGGTCTGTCCTACCTGTACGGTCAGAACTGGTTGTTGCGCCTGCGGAGGCAACTGGTTGCGTACCGAACTGACCTGGGTGTTGATTTCAGTCAAGGCCTTGTTGGCGTCGTAGTTTAGGCGCAGGGTGGCCGTGATGACGGAGGTGCCCATGAGGCTATTGGAGGACAGGTAATCGATGCCCTGCGCCTGGGCGATGGCGGCTTCCAGCGGTTGGGTAATGAACCCGGCCACGGTTTGCGCATCGGCACCAAAGTAATTGGTGGTGACCGTGACCACCGCGTTTTGGGTGCGGGGATACTGGTTGACCGGCAAGCCGAAAACAGCCCGCAAGCCCAGGACCAGAATCACCAGGCTGACCACCACGGAAAGCACCGGGCGACGAATGAAAAGATCGGTAAATGACATGCGGGCGCTCTGTTGTTCGATTAGTGTTCCTGTGGGGTTGGCGCCGCGTCATTGGCTGGCGCCGCATCGGGGCTGACCATCACAGGAATCCCCGATTTCAGTTTTAACTGCCCGCTGGTCACCACCCGGGCACCTGCCTGCAAACCGGAGAGAATGGCCACCTGATCCCCCCGCGTGGGCCCCGTGGTGACAAACACCTGTTGGGCAATCCAGGGGGCTATGGGCATTGCGGCCTTGTCGCCGGTGGTGCCGGCAGGGGACGCACCGGCTGCCGCCGGATTGGGTTGGAGGATGAAGACGGTGGCGCCATAGGGGTTATAGGTGATGGCAGATTGCGGCAAGGTGATCCAGGACTGGATTTTGCCATGGCTCCAGAACACCTTGGCATACATGCCCGGCAGCAGGATTTGCGTGGGATTCACGATTTGCGCCAGTACCTGGATATTGCGGGTGGAGGCATCCACCAGGGGATTGAGCGCAGTGATTTTTCCTTCAAAGCGTTTTTCGGGCCAGGCATCCACTTGAATGGATACCTTTTGCCCCACGGCCAGATCGCCCACCTGCTCCTGTGGCAGAGTAAAGTCCAGCCAAAGGGGGTCGAGTTGCTGCA
>DAIDKJ010000084.1 GCA_027450105.1 Ferrovum sp. | reverse complement strand
AGAGGTTCATCCAGTGGCGCACCACGGATAGCGGATAAACGGCTCCTTCCTGCCCCGAACCGCCACCCCACGCGCACCAGGCCAGAAAACCCACCCGATAGGGCGTAAAGCCGAAACGCAACAGGTGATACAGGTGGAAATCCTGCAGGGCATAAGGCCCCACGCTATCTTCCGTGCGTTGCAGGGGTTGTTCGTCATTACCGGGAATCAGCTCCGGGGAAATATCATTGCGCAGCACCTGGGTGAGCGCTTCCCGGGCTTGTGGTGGCAAGGTCCCGGTATCTCGCACCCAGGCAATCAGGTACTGGATCAGGGTTTTGGGAACACTGGCGTTGACGTGGTAATGCGCCATGTGGTCTCCCACCCCGTAGGTTGACCAGCCCAAGGCCACTTCACTCAAATCGCTGGTGCCCACCACCAGGGCCTGGTGCAAGTTGGCCAGGCGGAACAGATGGCTGGTGCGTTCTCCGGCCTGCACGTTTTCGAAGGTGATGTCATACACGGGATGCCCCGCATGAAAGGGATGGCCGATGTCCTTGAACATTTGCAGACAACTGGGGCGGATGTCGATTTCCTGGGGCTCGATGCCCAGGGTTCGCATCAAGGTATGAGCCAATTGCAAGGTCTGCGGCGATGTGGCAAAGCCGGGCAGGGTATAAGCCAGCAACGCGCTTCGGGGAAGCTGTAATTGTTCCAGCACCTGCAAACACACCAGTAAGGCGTGGGTGGAATCCAGGCCACCCGAGACTCCCAGCACCAAACGCTTGAGCCCCGTGGCGCGCAGGCGCGTGGCCAGGCCCTGTACCTGAATCTGGAACACTTCGCTACAGCGCTCGTCTCGCAAGTGCGCCTTGTCCGGCACGTACGGATAACGCTCCGGCGCAAGGAGCAACGGCAAAACCGGGCGTTGGGAGAGGGGTAATTCAAAGGGCACAACGTGCCAGGAACCCAAATCCGGGCTGTGGTGCTGCGCATTCACCTGAAAGGTGTTTTGCCGCATGCGTTCTTGATGCAGACGCAGCAAATCGATATCCGCCAGGATGTACTGGGAGGCCGTGTGATAGCGTTGGCTTTGGGCCTTGATCTCGCCATGATCGGCAATCAGGCCATGGCCATCCCAGGCCAGATCGGTGGTGGATTCTCCGGCACCGGCCGCGCTGTACAAATAGGCGCTCAAACAGCGCGCCGACTGGCTGGCAACCAGTTGTTGCCGATACTCGGCCTTGCCGATGCTGGCATTGGAAGCAGAAGGATTGAGGATCAGCGTGGCCCCCGCCAGTGCGGCGAAACTGGAGGGCGGGATGGGCACCCATAAATCTTCGCAAATCTCGGCCGCCAGGGTCAGCAAGGGATGACGGCTGGCACGAAACAACAGGCGGGTTCCAAAGGGTATGGGAGCCTGGCCGGGCCAAGGGATGTACCGGAAGGACGCCAAAGGCGAAGCTCCGCAAAACTGGCGTCCTTCATAAAATTCCCGATAATTGGGAATATGGGTTTTGGGGACGAATCCCAAAATCCTTCCCGCACAGATCAGGGCACAGACATTGTAGAGGGCCCCTTCGTCCCGCAGCGGCAGCCCAACCGCTGCCACCACGGGCAGCGCGCGAGTGGCCTGTACCACCTGGTCCAATGCCTGCCGGGCACCTTGCAACAGGGCTTCTTGCTGGAACAAGTCGTCACAGCTATATCCGGTCAACCCCAGCTCGGGAAACAGAACCAGGCAAGCCCCATCTGCCGAGGCTTCACCCAGGAGCCGACAGGTTTCCCGGGAGTTCCAGAGTGGATCGGCCACACGGACCCGGGGAATGGCCACGGCCACCCGGATGAAATCGTGGTGATACAGGTTGAAAAACGATTGCTCAGCGGGTTGCCTAAAGGGGCCGGCACCCGTCGAAGTAGTCCCTGGGGAAGAAAGGTTCATGGGGAAGGGGCCGAGGAAGTCAGTTGAGTGGATGGACTGGTTTGCGTGAGGGGGTCCTGGGCCGGGTCCCAACCTCCGCCCAAGGCCGTGACGAGCTGGACGTGTGCCACAAACTGACGGCTGCGCAGGGCAATTTCAGTGAGCTGATTGGAGAGCAACACGGTTTGCGCGGTCAGCACGTTCAAATAACCCACCGTCCCCTGGCGGTATTGATCGTCGGTAAGCCGCAGGGTTTGATCGGCAGCCTGAACGGCTTGCTGCTGCACGCCCAGCTCGCTGGACAAAATAGAGGCGGCTGCCAGGTTGTCCTCCACATTCTGGATGGCTTCCAGAACGATTTCCCGATAATTGGCCACAGCCTGATCATACCCGGCACGGGCCTGGTCCAAAGCCGCAGCGCGAAGTCCCCCGTCAAACAGGGGCAATTGTATTTGGGGCGCGAAGGCCCACATGCTGTTGGGTTGCGAGACCAGATTATTATACGCCCGGTTTTGATATCCCAGATTACCGCCAATGGTCACGGTGGGAAAGAAGGCTGCCTGGGCCACCCCAATTTGGGCACTGGCCGATGCCGCGCTGCGCTCCGCGGAGGCGATATCGGGGCGGCGTTCCAACAAGGCAGAAGGGACCGTCAGAGGAACGGGTGGAGGCGCTTGATCCAGGGGCATGTTGGGGAGGTGAAACCCGGATGCCGGTTCGCCCACCAACACGGCAATGGCATGTTCCAGCTGGGATCGTTGTACCCCCACATCCAGTAACTGCGCCTGCACCGAGCGCAATTGGGTTTCGGCTTGCAAAATATCGGTGCGTGCCGCCACGCCCTGATCGAAGCGGCTTTGGGTTAAATCGAGAAAACGCTGATCGGCCGAAACCGTGTCTGCCAGCAGTTGACGCTGGGTATCATCGGCGCGCAGCTGAAAATAATCGGCGGCCAGTTGAGTTTGCAAGGTCAGGCGAGTAGCTGCCAACTGGCCGGCGCTGGCCTGCAGGCTGGCCACATTGGACTCGATGCCGCGCCGAATGGCCCCCCACAGATCGGGTTCCCAGCTGGCCTGCACATCAGTGAGGTAATTGTCATACACCAGGCCCTGGGCCAAGCCAATGGCGCCGGCCGAAGCTCGATTTCTGGTTTTGTCGGCATTGAGGGACAAGGTGGGAAAAAGTCCGGCCTGGGCACTATCCACCAGGGCACGGGCTTGACGCAAAGCCGCCTCGCGCTGGGCCAGGGTCTGGTTGGCGGGAGCCACCCGGGCTTCCAGCTGGTCCAGTTGCGCATCCTTGAACAAGCGCCACCAATCGGGAGGAATTTGCGCGTCTTGTGCTTGCGCCACTTTCCATCCGGCCGGCACGTTGAAGGTGGCCGGTGTGGGGGCTTGCGGTCGCACATAATCCGGGCCCACGGTGCAACCGGCCAGCAGGAAGAGCAGCAGGAGGGCCCCCGGGACCCCCAGTCTTGAAGTGCGCGAAGCAGGGGACTCAGGAAGAAGCGGCAGTTTCATGGGCGCGGGAAAAGGGGTTGATGTGAAAGCGGGTCAGCAGGGCATGACGAAAACGATCAAGATATACATAGACCACCGGCGTGGTGTAGAGCGTCAGCACCTGGCTCACCGCCAAACCACCCAGAATCGAGACCCCCAAGGGGCGGCGAAGCTCCGAACCCACACCCCAGCCGGTTGCCAGCGGTAACGCACCCAGCATGGCCGCAGCCGTAGTCATGAGAATCGGCCTGAAACGCTTGTCACAGGCCTGCAGGATGGCCTGTTCGGGCGACAGGCCACGTTCGCGTTCCGCCTGCAGGGCAAAATCAATCATCATGATGGCGTTTTTCTTGACGATGCCAATGAGCAATATAACCCCAATCAAGGCCATCAGGTTGAAATCCATGTGGCTGAGCAACAGGGCCAGAACGGCTCCCACGCCCGCCGAGGGAAGTGTGGATAAAATCGTGAGGGGGTGCACCAGACTTTCGTACAAAATCCCCAGCACGATGTACACCACGCCCAATGCGGCCAGTACCAACAAGGGTTGATTGGACAAGGAGGCCTTGAACACTTTTGCCGTTCCTTGAAAACCACCCTGAATCGATGCCGGGACCTTCAGTTGCAGAAAGGCGTCGTGGATGGCTTGGGTGGCCTGGCCCAAAGAAACCCCGATGGGCAGATTGAAGGTGATGGTGCTGGCGGGAAACTGGCCCTGATGATTGACCGAGAGGGCCGAGTTTCCCGGGGTAAAATGCGCAATGGCCGAAAGCGGTACCATGGCCCCCTGGGCTCCGGTAATGTAAGTCTGGTCCAGCATTTGAGTGCTCTGCACATAGTCTTGACCTGCTTCCAGGACCACACGATATTGGTTGAGCGGGTTATAAATGGTGGAAATGAGCCGTTGGCCATATAAATCGTTGAGCACCTGATCCAGCGCCAAGGGGCTGATGCCCAGGCGTGCAGCGCTATCCCGGTCGATGCTGATGGTGGTACTCAGGCCCTTGTCCTGCTGGTCGGTATTCACATCCACCAGTTGCGGCAATTTGGCCAGGGCTGCCCTGATTTTAGGCTCCCAGCGACGCAATTCTTCCAGTTCATTGCCTTGCAACGTATATTGGTACTGTGCATTGCCCATGCGTCCACCAAAACGCAAATCCTGAACCACCTGAAAATATAGGGTGGCGCCAGAAACCCGGGCCAGTTTTTTGCGCAGCCGTGCCATGACTTCATCGGCACTGACCTTGCGCACCTCGGGGGGTTTGAGCACCACGAACACATTGGCGGCATTACGGGCTTCCCCACCTGTAAAGCCGATCACCTCCTCGGCAGCTGGATCGGCGCGACAGATGGCCACGAATTCCGTCAGTTTCTGGCGCATGGACTGAAAAGAAATGCTTTGATCCGCTTGCACCCGTCCGATCAGGCGGCCCGTATCCTGTTGCGGAAAAAACCCCTTGGGAACAATGGTAAACAGATATACATTCAAGCCAATGGTGAGCATCAGCAGCGCCAGAATCCAGCGTCGGTGATCGATGGTCCAGGACAGGGAGCGGGTGTAGCGTGCGTGCAGACCATCCAGCGCAAGGCGCACCTGAGAGAGAGAGGCACCCAGCACGAGAGCGATGGCTTTTCCCAAGGCCCGCAAGGGCAGGGGCACAGCCGTGAACAAATGGGCGCGAAAGGAGGAGGGCCTTGCGGGGGGGGAGGCTTCGGGTACCCCTTGACGCGAACGCAACAACCGCGCGCACATCATCGGGGTGGTGGTCAGGGATACCAGCAAGGAAACCAGAACGGCAACCGACAAGGTGAGCGCAAATTCCCGAAACATGCGCCCCACCAAGCCACCCATCAAAAGGAGCGGCACGAATACCGCCACCAGCGACAGGCTGATGGAAATGACCGTGAAACTTACCTCCCGCGCCCCCACCAAGGCCGCTTCCAGGGGGCTTTTCCCCTCCTCGATATGACGCGATATATTCTCTAGAATGACGATGGCATCATCCACCACAAAGCCTGTGGCCACCGTCAGCGCCATGAGGGACAGATTGTCCAGGCTGAAGTTGAATACATACATGACCCCAAAGGTGGCAATGAGCGACACCGGCACGGCAATGGCCGGAATCAGGGCCGCATGGCTTTCGCGTAAAAACAGGAAAACCACCAGAATCACCAGTGCAGTGGAGATGACCAGGGTTTTTTCCACATCATGCAAGGAAGCGCGAATGGACGGCGTGCGGTCCATGACCACTTTCAGATCGATGGCGCTGGAAATGGAGGCCTGCAGGCGTGGCACCAGGGCGGTGACCCGATCCACCGTTTCGATGATGTTGGCGTTGGGTTGGCGGCTGACGATCAACAAAATGGCGCGGCGGTCATTGGATATTCCCAGATTCCGCAAGTCCTGGATGGAGTCCTGAACTTCGGCTACATCCGAGAGGCGGATTGGCGCACCGTTGCGCCAGGCCAGAATCAAGGGGCGGTAGTCCTGGGCTTTCATGGCCTGATCGTTATCCTGAATTTGCCAGCGGGTGCTGGCGTCCTC
>DAIDKJ010000083.1 GCA_027450105.1 Ferrovum sp. | reverse complement strand
CAATGCCTGCGGGAATTTGCGCCCTTGGTAAAGCGCATTGCCCATCATCTCAAGGCACGGTTGCCGGGTAGTGTGGAAGTGGACGATATGATTCAGGCCGGAATGATGGGTTTGCTGGAGGCTTCCAATCGTTACGACGAATTGCGCGGGGCACAGTTCGAAACTTATGCCGCGCAGCGGATTCGCGGCGCCATGCTGGACGAATTGCGCCAGACTGACTGGATGCCGCGTTCCATGCGGCGCGACATGCGGCGCATCGAAAACGCCATTCACCGCCTGCAACAGCAACGTGGGCGCGCACCCAGTGAGTCGGATATCGCCCAGGAGCTTGGATTGCCCTTGGTGGAATATCAGCAAATGCTGTTCGAATCCCGTGGAGCTCAGCTCTTGTATTATGAAGACTTTCAGGAACAGGATCAGGAAGAGAGTTTTTTTGACCGCCATGAATTGGGTAGTGAACCCGACCCTCTGGATTTGCTCCGCGATAGCCGTTTTCGCAGCGCCTTGATCGAAGCCATCGAAGAATTACCCGAGCGCGAACGCCTGCTCATGGGAATGCACTATGAACAGGAAATGAACCTGCGGGAAATTGGTGAAGTCCTGGGTGTGAGCGAATCCCGGGTCTGTCAACTGCACAGCCAGGCGGTAGCGCGCTTGCGTGGTCGTCTCAAGGGCCATTAGCGTGGACAAATTAAGTGTTGCCGGTCTGCTGGTGGGGCTGGCCGGGGTCATTGGTGGTCAATTGTTGGAGGGCGGTGCGCTGGGTTCACTGGTGCAAACCACTGCGGCAGTGATTGTGTTGGGGGGAACGCTGGGGGCTGTGATGTTGCAAACTCCTTTGCGCGTGTTTCTGGCGGCGATGGAGATGGCTCGCTGGGTATTTTTCACGCCCCCACAGGCCATGACGGATTTACAACGGCAAATCCTGGATTGGAGCAATCTGGTTCGGCGCGAGGGTATGCTGGCTTTGGAAAGGCAAGTCGGCATCGTGCAAGACCCTCTCGTGCGCAAGGGATTGCAACTCTTGGTGGATGGCCATGATCCGGCCAAGATTCGCGAAGTGCTGGCGGTGGAAATTCAGTCCTACGAACATTTTCGCTGGTCTGCAGCACGGGTGTGGGAAGCTGCCGCAGGCTATGCGCCGACCATTGGCATGCTGGGGGCGGTGTTGGGTTTGGTTCAGGTGATGGAGCGTTTGGGAGAGCCCGCACAGTTGGGTGCAGGAATTGCCGTGGCCTTTGTGTCCACCATTTACGGGGTAGGGTTTGCCAACTTGTTATTTCTGCCCATGGCCAACAAGTTGAAAGCGCTCATTCAGCAACAAATCTCCCTGTATGACATGCTCATCGATGGACTCATGATGATTGCAATCGGGGAGAATCCGCATTTTGTCCAAGGGAAACTTGAAGGGTATTTATCCTGAAATGGCGCGTCGCCCCAAACGGGCCGACCGGGATAACAACGATCGCTGGCTGGTATCCTATGCAGACTTCATTACCTTGCTGTTTGCCTTTTTTGTGGTGATGTATGCCATTTCTTCGGTCAACGAGGGCAAGTACAAGGTATTCAGCAATTCTCTCAACACAGCCTTCAGCCGCAACCTGCAAACCCTGCAGACCCTGCAGACCGATAGCCAATCCCTCAAGCAGGACGAGTTGCTCAAAACCCTGGTGGATCGGCGCAATGCGCGCCTGGCCAAACAGCAGCGGCATCAGCAGGAAACGTTGCAAGCCATTGTGAATGAACTCAACCGGGTTCTGGCACCGCTCATCAGCAACGGGCAGGTGAGCGTGCTGCAAAGTGGCCGCGGCATTGTGATGGACATCAATGTGCGGGTTCTGTTTCACGAGGGGGATGCCACGTTGCAGACGCAGGCCATTCCCACGCTGGCGGCAGTAGCCCGGGTGTTGCAATCCAATAAATTCGATATTGAAGTGGAAGGACATACGGATAATGTGCCCATTCGTACTCCGTTATACCCCTCCAACTGGGAACTCTCCTCGGCGCGTGCCAGCAGTGTCGTGCGTCTGTTCATTCGGGAAGGGGTGGATAGTCATCGCCTGACGGCTGCGGGAGTGGCCGACAACCAGCCACTGGCGCCCAATGATAGCTTGGAACACCGCGCCAAAAACCGCCGGGTTACCGTGACGATTTTGACGCCTCAACCTTTGCCAGACACGCTGTCAACAGCGACCGGGGTGGAGAGTGAAGCCGGTGCAGATTAGACGCTTCCCAGTTTTCTGCCGCCAGAAGATCCTGCAGGATGGCCATTTGGGCCATAAACAGCCCCTTGCGCCACCGCCCCCGTGAGGATGGACAGCGCTTGCTGGTTTAGCCGAAGCTTGACCTGAATGAGCTCTCCGTTGGTACGGTTCAGGCGATCAGCCTTTTCTACCAGATGAATCAGTTGTGCCCAAAGGGATTGTGCCTTGGGGTGGTGTGATGCGGCGGGAACTCCGGGCGCTGGTTGCAGGGTGCGACGCCGCTGCGCCAGTTGACTCAGTTGGGCGGCCAGTTGGTTTTTTTGTTGCGAGAGGTCTATCAGGGCCTCTGTATTGCCTTGCACCAGATGTTGCTGTTCGGTTTCCAGCACTTCCACAAAACGCTCCAATACGGCCTGCTCGGAGGACAAGGCAACGAACCACACATCAGGAGCAGGGGAGCTGTTGGAGGAAGGTTTCATGCCGCTATTCTACACGTTTGCAGGACCGGGACCGCAACAAACCAGACGCAATCAGCCTGACTGACGGGCGCTCACCAGATCACGCACGGAAGCAATCAACCCATCGGCCACGGCACTGGCATTGACCTGAAAACGCCCCTCACTGATGGCCTGTTTGATTTCGGCCACTTTCTTGGTGTCCACCACGGGCGTGCTGGAAGCAGCTTGTTGCAGGGACATGAGCTGTCCTGCGGTTTCGCCCAGATGTACATTGGTGGCCACGTTTTGCGTGGTGCTGGGGCTTGTCGCAGTGGAAGAAGGGGGCGTGCTGTCTGCCGTGCGCGACCCCTGGGCGCGACTGGCACCGTCCCGCAAAGGCGTGACGGTTGGCGTCTTTCCAGATTTGTCGATTTTCACGGTCGTCTCCTGATGCGAGGTGTCATGAGATCTCTATCGGCGGTCTGGGCCAAAACTTTAGGGGTTTATGCGATTCCTCTGCGCAGAGGGCAAAGAGTCTGGCGCCAGCTGTCAGGAGTCCAAAGACGAAAGGCACAAGAAAACGAGGGAAAGACGCTCAGATCCTGCCATTGAATGTGAGGTGTGCGATCCATAATGGGGTTCATGGGAGCCTCTCCCGTCATCCGCAAAGCGAGAATCGTCATGTCCGTGACCGCAGTGTTCAATCAAAAAGGGGGGGTGGGCAAAACCACCACGTGCCTGAATCTGGCGGCGGCGCTGTCCCTGGAAGAAAGGCAACCGATCGCACTGGATATGGATCCACAGGCGCATTTGAGCCTGGCTTGCCAGATCCGGGATATGGCCTTGGGTACCGGAATGGCAGCCTTTTTCAAAGATCGAACCCCGCTGCAGCAATTGCTGCGGGTAACCCCTGCAGGATGGCGTCTGGTCCCGGCGTCGCTGGAACTCTCCAAGGTCGACGCCCTGTATGGGGGTGACGCCAAGGCGGCAACGCTGTTGCGCCAAGGCGTTCAGTCTGGTTTGTCAGGTCAGGGAGATCCCATTCTGATCGACTGCTGTCCCATGTTGGGTGTACTCACCTTGAATGCCCTGCTGGCGGCAGACCGGGTGCTGATTCCCGTATCGGCCGATTACCTCTCTCTGGAGGGGGTGGCACGGCTGGAGAGCGCCATTGGGGTACTGGAAAAAAAACTGGGGCGCACCTACCGCCGGCGCATCGTGGTGACGCGCTTTGATCCGCGACGCAAGCTCTCTTACGAAATTGATCACAAGTTGCGCGAACTCTATGGCGAACGGGTGTGCGCCACACGCATTTGCGAAAACGTGGCCCTGGCCGCCAGTCCCATGCATGGACAGGATGTCTTTGCCTATGCAGCCCATAGCAGTGGTGCGGCGGATTACAAGGCGCTGGCGAGAGAGCTGCTGGAATCCGGATTTTTTGACGACCATCCCTGCCAATGAATTCTTTTTAAACGGAGCGTATCATGGCGGCACAAACCAGTTCTTATCGTTTCGACGCGTTGGAAGCGGACTATCCCTCCGCAGTGGAGAATATTCGGCAGGCTCGAATCCGTTTGGAACAGGAAAACGAGCAGCATTTGCAGGAACAGGCGCGTCTGCGTGCCGAAGCCCAGGTGCGTGCAGTGTCACCCAGCGAATTGCTACCTTCCAGATCCCGGGATCTGCAGCGCCTGGAGCGCGAGCGGCAGCGAGCCGAATATCAGGTCATCGAGGCCATCGAAACCCGCATGGAAGTGGAACTGCGTGCCATTGAAGCGGATAATGAGCGCCTGAAGGAAGAAGTACGCAGTGAAGAATTGGCTCGTGAGCGCTTGCAGCAGGCCCGCCTGGAGATCGAACTGATCCAGAAAAATGCTGCCGAGGAGGTGCGCCTCAACCTTTTGTTGCGCCAAAAGGTCGAGCAAGCGCAAAAGACCCTGGAGGCCACCGAAGCCCGCCAGGCGCTACAGAACCAACTGATCGAGGAGCTCAAAACTCGTGAGCATCTGGAACAGCAGATGCAACACGCCCAGCAGCACAGTTTGGAGGAAGTGCAACGGGAAATCTTGCTACAGTCCTTGCGCCAACAGGTGCGCCAGCGTGAACGTCGGCTCCATTGGGCCTTGGGGGCCAACGCAGTGACCGCTGTTCTGTTCTCTGGATTGGCCTATTGGAGCCAGGCGCAATGGTGGTCGTGGCTGGAACAGTGGGTCAGATAAAACGCTCTCGAGGCCCATCTGTTATATTCAGGCCAACACATTACAGTCAGAAGTGAGAACGAATGCCATGTCGCAAACTGCTTCTCCAGCGGAAATCGCCAGCAAAACCCTCAAAACCCTGGTGGCCAGGAGGCTGCCCCCTACTCCCGATAACTATACCCGGATTTACGCCGAAGTCAGTGGCCAATCATTGGAGACTCTGCTTGAAGGGGGCAGAGGCAACCATTCGGGCAATTCGGAAGAGGCGCAGCGACCCGTACCCGCCTGGTCCAGTTTGATCCGCGATTTGCTGCGTCAACTGGAAACCAACCATAAGGGGATTACCCTGTCGCGCAAAAAGGATGGACTCGATACCGTGTTGGCGAAATTCGGTTCCCATCCAGAGCAGCTCTACGATAAATTGCAGGCCCTGCTGCGTTCCTGGTCTGGTGCCACAGCGGTAGGAGCGGCTGTGGTGTCGGGTTCTGCGGGTATGGGATCCGCCGAGTCTTCGGTGGGTGGATCTGTCCCTTCGGTGCATGGTGCAGAGGTCCCCATGGATTCCACAGGGCTGCATAGTTCTGGGGCGTCTGCGTCTCAGGCACTGGTTGCAAATAAAGACCCGGAACCAGAGATGATGCAGCACTTGCGCGAGTTGCTCGCCCAGACGCTGGAGAGCAACAAGAGTTTGCAGCCAGACATGGAACGGGAAATACAGGCACTGGTGCAACAGGTTCGCACGCTGGGAAATCATGAACAGGTCACGGATCTGGCGCGCAAGCTGCGCCACTTCTGGGTCAAACTGGAGTTGCGTGGGGGCGACAAGGCACGCATTCATGAGGGCCTGATCAGCCTGCTGCGCTTGCTGGTGGAAAACGTGGGCGAGTTGGTGGCCGACGACAAATGGCTGCATGGACAGATTGCCGCGCTACAGGAAATCATCGCCCAGCCTCTGGACAAGCGCCGCATCTTCGATGCAGAACGCAGCCTGCGCGAGGCCCTGATCAAACAGAGCACGCTCAAGCGCAGCCTGGCGGACGCCAAGGAAACTCTCAAAACGCTCATGACCACGTTCATCGATCGCATGGGAGAGCTCACGGAAAGCACGGGTGAATATCATGCCAAGATCGAAAGCTACTCACAAAAAATCGGGCGTGCCGACAACATC
>DAIDKJ010000082.1 GCA_027450105.1 Ferrovum sp. | reverse complement strand
AAACATGGCAGACATTCTGCAACTGGCAACATTGACCATTCCCTTGGGGCAACAGGAAATCCAGGTGCAACAAATTGAACATGTGGAGGGGGGGATGCCCCTGTTACGGCTACGCATTCGCGAAGGAAAACGCTTCACCATCTTCGATATGGACGCAGGGAGTGCCAAGACTCTCGGTGCGGTGATGCAGCAATGGGCGCATGATCAAGGGCACGGATAGAATGCACACTGCGCCCCCTCTCATGACCGACCTAGCTTTTTCCGTGGCCGGAAATTTCCTGCAGGCAGGTCATGAACGCCCCCTCTGGAACGCCCTTGTGACTCATCTGCCGTGGTTGGAACAGTCTCCTCATAGTGGCGTGATCCCTCTGCGAGGACGGGAAAATCAGGATGGAATCTGGTTGCCGCGACGCACCAAACTAATCTTACGCATTCCGGCCGCGCGGGTTTCCGAAACATTGGGTCTGTCCGGAAAAACCCTGGCATGGGACCGGACGACTCTGGATATTGGCCCAGGCAGCCTGCGTCCCTTGACGCCCCATCCCGCACTGCATGCCCATCTGGTCGTCAGTGGGGAGGACGAACCCGGGTTTCTGGCAACCGTTGAGAAGACCCTGGGCGCCCTGGAAATCCGGGCGCAGTGGATTTGTGGTCGGCGCCAGGTGCTGGACGCATACGACCCGGTGATTTCCGGCTACAGTTTGGTCCTGCATCATCTGAGCCCAGAACAATCCCTCCAGATCCAGGGCCTGGGTCTGGGCGAACATCGTTCGTTAGGCTGCGGTCTGTTCGTGCCCTACAAGGTCATCCCTGATCTGGAATGACCGTCAGCGCCTTTCATTCACTCACGGCCCATTCACAAGCAAACCAAGGAGGAAAGTCTCATGCCCTACATTGTCAATGACGTCACATTGGAATGCGATGAAGAAGGGTATCTGCTGGAACCCAACTACGAAGATGACACCGTGGCAGTCATCGCGGCAGCAGAAAACGTTTCTCTGACGCCCACCCATTGGCTCATTATTCAATATCTACGCGATATGTTTCGCGAAGAGGGGAAAACCCCGAATTTTCGCAACATGCTCAAGGATATCCAGGAGTTCATGCCCGAGGCAGATAGCAAGTTCCTCTACGATCTATTCCCCACGGGACCCGCCAAACAAGCGGTGAAAATTGCTGGTTTACCCAAACCTTTTGGTAAAGGAGGTTACTGAACATGAACCAAACACCCCCCACCCATCAGGTGTTTCTTGACCTGAAGGGATTGACCTGTCCTGGCCCCCTACTCGGAGCCAAACGGATGGTGGACCTGCTAGAACCCGGCCAAATCCTGTTACTGGTTTCCGACTGTCCCGGAACCCACGATGATCTTCTCTCCTGGGCACGCCAAACTGGCAACCAGTTGCTGCGTTCGGAACAGCAACCTGATGGGGCCAATGGCTATTTCATCCAGAAGGGGGCTGCACAAGAGCCGCACTCCCATGTCACCCTGGATATTCGTGGTGTGAGCTGCCCGGGCCCCATTGTGGAAGCCAAGAAACTCCTCAATGGCATGCAATCGGGCGAAGTCTTGAAACTCATCAGCAATTGCCCGGGCATTCGCTCCGATCTGGACGGTTGGGTGCAGGCCACTCATATGAGTCTCCTCAACACCATTGAAATTGCCGCAGGTGAGTTTGCGTTCTTCATCCGCAAGGAGTGATTCATGCGTTTGAGAAGCCAGTGGTTCCAGAATACACAGCCCAGAACTCCCGAGGAACGGGCTGGAGCCGTGGCAGTCATCGCCTGGAAAATCGCCCAGAACGCCCTTAAAAATACACGCCGGGCTAATTTCCAACTGGAGGTTGGCACGCCCTATTTGGCCTTTCTACAAGAATTTCTCTTTTTCCTGATTCAAGTGGCCGATCGACTGGTCTACGCACAAGCCCATTGGAACGTGCGGGTTACGTTCACCACCACCCTGGCCCACCGCTTGGCCGATTTGATGGCAGACAACCAAAGTACTTTGATGGGAGGAGACCCAGTACACATCAAGGCAGAATTCATTCGCTTGCTCAACGAACGCACCGAGAATTACGCTGAATTCGAATTCGACCCGCAAAAGGGTTACTTTGGCTTCATTCGTTATCTGGGATCTACCCTGCAGAGCGTCATGACCGGCTCGGATCAAGCCTGGATCATGGACTACATCATGCAGCATGAAGCGCCTGAAGCCATCGATCATCTGCAAAAAGCCGTCATGCGTCTGTTTGATGAAACGCCACGTCAACGTCGCGTGCGAGGCCCGATCATCGGCCCCGAATGATCGTCAAAAGCCCCTGCGTCAAGGCGCGCGCCTGCCCTGTGATGGGGATTGAACCGTTTTACTGGAATTTTCCGAATGGACAACCAACCCCCAAATCCTGATTCCCCCTTCAATTTACAGAATGACACGGCCTGGCGACGCTGGCGCGAGCAAAAACTGGACCTGCAACCCCGTTCGGAAGAAGAGTTGCTGGTCCATATACAGGACCCGCGGCGATTGACGCCTGCCGAACAGGCCGCGGTCCAGGCGCGGATTGGGCGCTGTAACATGGCCGTTTATGTGAGCCCCCTACGGCAGGAGGACCCGAACGTACTCACAGAACTGGGGGCCCAATTTGGCCTGGTTCATCTGGATGCCAACTGGTTGGCCGAGGAAGACGGCATCTCCAGCATCCGGGTACAACACCAGGGTACCCGCAAGGACTACATCCCGTACACCAACCAACCCATCAAATGGCATACAGACGGCTATTACAACCCGCCAGAGCGAAAAATTTGCGCCATGATCCTGCATTGCGTGCAAAATGCCCGTCACGGCGGACACAACCGCCTGATGGACCCCGAACTGGCCTATCTGCAATTACGCGAACAGAATCCGGCATACATTCGAGCCCTCATGGCTGCGGACGCCTTGCTCATTCCCGAGCGGGTTGATGCGTTGGATGGAGTACGCCCCGCGCAAAGTGGCCCTGTTTTTTCAGTGTTGGGCAACGGCCAGTTGCACATGCGCTACACGGCACGCACCCGGAGCATTCTCTGGAAACAAGATCCCCTCACCCGTAGCGCCGTCGCTGCTCTAGAGGCCCTTCTAGCCAAACCCGCCCCCCTGGGATTCCAGTTGTTACTGGAACCCGGTATGGGCCTGTTATGCAACAACGTCCTGCACGACCGCAGCGCCTTTACCGATGACCCTTCACACCCGCGGTTACTGTATCGTGCCCGTTACCTGGAGCGCATCCAGCCCGAAACAACTGCGTCACCCGCACCGCAGGCATAGAAAAAAGGCCACCCAGAAGGTGGCCCCAAGCCGGAATCTCTTCCGGATCTGAAGATGGTTGAGCATTAAAACCCGTAGGCAATTCCCAGAGAATCCTCGTGCATGGAAATGTTGGCATTTCCCCCACCAAAGCCTGCGGGAATGGAACTGGAACCCATCACGGAGTTGGCAAAAGCATGCATGTACGACACCGTCAACTCGGCCTTGTTGGGCAGAATCCAGGTGGCCCCCAAGGTTGCATGGTCTTGCACGACCCCGGGTGCCAAAATATTGAAAAACGTCTGGTTGGAAGGGATTTGCTGATTATTGTGGTTGTACCCAGCCCGCACTGTAAGAATGGAATTGACCTTTTGGCTAATCCCCAGTTTGAAGACGTTCATATCCTGCCACCCGAAGCCGGAACCATTGCCACCACCCAGCATGGTACCTGGGCCGGTGGGAGGAAACACCAGTGGGTTGGAGACGGCACCGACCCCACTATAAATGATGCGCTCCACATCGAATGCCACCGTGGTGGCATCGGTTGCCTTGAAGGCCATCCCGACTCCGTAGTTAGCCGGGATATCAAAGCTGCCGCTGCCCGCAAATAAACCGCTATAGCCACTCAGATGACCCATTTGGGTTTTGCTTTGGTAGGTGGCACCGTGTGTGAATCTAGGCGTCAGTTGACCGTTCCAACCCACACGCACACCATACCCCGTGGAATTTTCGGTGCCATTGTTGGAGACGTTTCCGGGGTTTCCAGAAATGCTTTGAAACGGCTGAATGCCCTGGGCCGCAAACTGTTGATAGGCCAAATTGAGCGATAGCCCCACGGAATTGGTCGCATTGAGCTTCATGGACACAGTGGGCGCAATGAACAACTGTTCGAGATTCACACCCGCATTGCCGGTGGCCCCAAAGTGGCCAAAGGGATTATTGCTCGGGTTATAGTCCGTATTCATTCCCCCGTTGCCAAACACAGAAACCCCCAGGGACATGGTATCGGTCACCATCCGGTTATAGCCAAACTCCGGAATATAGAAGTTTTTCGTTTCGTTGCCATCATAGGAACCATTATCCGATCCGCCTGGCCCCAGATTATTTCCCGTCACGGTAGTGCTGCGCATGGGACGAAACCATTCCACGCCAAAATCAGTGCGATCCCCCACCAGCACCATCCCGGCCGGATTTGCGGCGGCTGCCAATGCGTCCTGAGGAAGAGCAATACCCACCCCTCCCATCCCAACGGACTTTTGGCCATAACCGATGGCAAAATATCCATTCGTGGCCTGCGCCAACGGAGATAGCAATCCGCAGGTCGCAATCAATGCCCCCAGTCTCATTTTTCGATTCATGCCCTCTCCTCTCTCCTGATCGGTTTATACATTATGTGTGGCGTTAGTTCTGGCCGCATACCTGGCCAGTAGGTTGGTTAGTGTCAAAAATCGAAACAGCGGTTTACCCCCCCTGAAAGTCAACCAAATAGGCAGACAGGTCAATAAGGAGTTCGCCACGAAACTTGCAGGAAATTCAACCCCGCGCGTCAAACAAACAGACAGATATCGGTATCGCCAGCAAACTCCATGAAAGTTGCCGCTCCCCCAAACTCGATTTGCTCGATGAAATCAGACTTGTCGAATTCGAACAGGTCCACAGTCATTTGGCAGGCAATGAATTTCACATCCGCCTCCAGACAGAGCGCACGCAACTCTTCCAGGGAGGCAACGCCCTTCTTCTTCAGTTTGTCCTTCATCATCAGGGTGGCCATGGTTTCCATGCCGGGTAACATTTGCACCATCACCGGCATGGGGATGGGCATGGGCATGGCCGGGTTGGCCAGCGGGCTGATTTTGACGTCGGAGAGATCCTTGCGCAGCAGTTGCAAACCGTAAAATGTAAAAAACACCTGCACGTCATACCCGAGGGCGGCGGCAGTAGAAGCCAGGATAAACGGCGGGTAAGCCATATCCAGCGTCCCCTTGGTGGCGATGATGGCCATTTTTTTCATGCAGAGTTCTCCCTCCTAATCAAAACGTCAAAAAAATATCCAGAACCAACATGGAAACGACTCATGATGTCGCCTCAAGTGAAGCCGCATCGAGCGCAAAGCGCACTATCAAGCAACAGCTCGGCAAGGTGCTGAAATCTGTCTGCTGCCCTTCAAAACGGCGTTATTTCTTTTGGAGGAAAAATGTATATTCACCCCCTGCTTCCTGGGTAGAGAGCAATGTATTTCCCGTTTGATTGGAAAAGGCCTGCATATCCTTGACTGACCCGCAATCGGTGGAGACGACCCGCAACACCTGACCACTGGTCATGTCTGCCAGTGATTTTTTCGTCTTCAAGATGGGTAAAGGGCAATTCAAGCCTCGGGCATCGAGTTCTTTGTCAACCTGCATAAATTATAACTCCTTGTTATATTTGTCTTTATTGCGCATGGGAAATACAGAGGTCACGACAATGCGCTGACATACTATTACGAATAATTATGAGCTTTCAGTCTATAGCACCCAAGGGTTATGAGAAATAACCCATTGGGGTTAGCCCGAAACTTTAGCAATCAGGATTGCACCCAGGGAAGCCCCTCGTGACGCCATCCGTTGACGGCATTTCGATGATGGCGTGGATCCAAGTCGCCTTCAAAACCATGCAAGACCAATTCATTAGCATATTCATTGGCAATATTTTTATACATGACAGCATTATACAACAATGCACCTATCGAGATTAGTGTTGCAGTTACTGGACTGGTCATTCCTAAGTTTAAATGCAAAGTTAATATACAACATAAAATGGATATGGA
>DAIDKJ010000081.1 GCA_027450105.1 Ferrovum sp. | reverse complement strand
GGTATCGAGGGCATGGCATCCGTCCAGGTGGGGCGGTTTTTTGGCGCCCAGATCTTCTTCTGGATCATAGCGCGTTTGAAAGGCCACTGTGGCCAGAACCCCGATCAACTCGGTCAGATGCGCGCAACCCTTGAGCCCGCCCAGGCGTTCTTTCACCTGACGCGTAAATCCAGGACCGATACGCAAGCCTTCCAATTGCGCATAGCGCGGGGTGATGGTTTCACAACTCCCCGGATAGGGGCTGGCATCGGTGCTGGCTTGCGCCTGACGAATCACCAGATCGCGATCCACCACCAGGCGCATGCTCATTTGATGAATCGGTGTTCCTGCAGGAATGACATGGCTGTAGGAGTCGAAGGAAAAGCCCTTCACATCCAGCAAATGGCCTTCGATGTCGTACAGGCCGTCTTCCCGTTGATAGCCATCGATTTCCAGGGTGCGACGGTGGCGCAACTCACGCGCAACTTCGGGATCGGTCAGGGGCATGCAAACTCCTCTATCATATATCAGACTCAAATCCGAGCCGCCATGATACGCCTGATTCCGTCCCAAGCGCAAAACGCCAGCGTGCGGCCTTGTGGTAGTATTCCACCAGATGAAACGTTCTTGGCTTGACCTTTCTTGCCTGCTACTGCTGGGCATTGTACTGCACACCCAGGCCCTGGGACAGCAACCAGAGGCCGATCGAGCGTTGCAACAAGCCCATCAGGCCTGGCAGTCCCATGACCTACCGGGCCTGGTTCGTGCACGCCAGTTGTTGCAGCAGGACCCTCTGGGAGATTACCCGTTCTACTGGTTACTGGAGACCCAACTGGCACAACCAAATCTGCCCGATGAGTCTGTCTTGCAGCAATTCTTTACACAATACCCCCATAGTCCCCTGGCACCAGGATTGAAACTGGACTGGCTCAAGGCACTGGGACGACATCAGAACTGGGATGCCTTCTTGCGTGAACTGACCCCCGAAGCCCTGCAGGACCCGGAAATCCATTGTGATCAATTACAGGCACGCTGGGCCCGGCAGGACGACAGCGCCTTACAGGAAGCCCTGGTGCTCTGGAGTCGTCCGGGACGCCCTGCGGATGGCTGTACACCGCTCTTCGAGGTTTTGAGTCAGCGCGGAGAACTCCCGCCGGCACTGGTATGGCCCGCGATGCGCCTGGCTCTGGCGCATGGCAGCATGTCCCAGGCCTTGTGGGTCAACCGGTTTTTGCCCCCGGCGCAAGCGCTTCAGGAAAAAGTCCTGACTAAAGCACTGGCTCACCCCCGCCGTTTTTTGCAGTCCCTCCCTGCGGGCGATGCCACCGCCTTGACCAAAGCCCAACAAGAACTGGGGCTATGGGCCCTGGGACTATGGGCGCAGCGCGATCCCGCTGCGGCGGCAGATTACTGGACCTTGCACGGCGCTGACTGGGGAGCCGGGGCGAGTTCCTGGGGCTGGCAGCGCATCGTGGCCCAGGCTGCTCCCCGGGGCGAAGCGCACGTGCTGGAGTGGTTTGATCAAATCACCGAGCCGTTGCAAGAGGATAGCCTCACCGTTTGGTGGATCCGCGCCGCCTTGCGTCAGCAACAATGGCCCACCGTGTTGCGCGCGATGGAACGTTTATCTCCAGCCGAAGCCCAGAGACCCGAATGGCGTTACTGGAAAGCCCGAGCCTTGAAGGCCCAAGGCCAAGTCGATGCTGCACGTTCCCTGTTACTGCCCCTGTCCCAGGAATCTCATTATTATGGCTTGCTGGCGCTGGAAGACCTGGGTGGGCACTGTGTCTGGCCCGATGCGCCACCCACCGTGAAGGAGGATGAAATACACGCACTGGAACCCCAGCTGAGCAGAGCGCTGCGCCTGCATCAACTGGACTTGGTCGCGGAGTCCCGATTGGAATGGAATGCCGTCAATCACGATTTCAACCCCCGTGAAAAACTGGTGGCCGCCACCCTGGCAGCTTCCCATGAGTGGTATGACCGCATGATCTACAGCATTGAGCGGGCTGGTCCACAACAGGATTTTTCCCTGCGCTTTCCCCTCCCGTTTGAATCCCGGGTACAGGCACTGGCACAACAAAATCAACTGGATGAAGCCTGGGTCTATGGCTTGATGCGCCAGGAAAGCCATTTTTATGCCGCCGCGCGCTCCCACAGCGGCGCCATGGGATTGATGCAATTGATGCCCGATACGGCGCGCTGGCTGGCCCACAAGATTCCCATCACCCCATTCAGGGTGCCACAAGCCAACGATGTGCAGACCAATTTGCAACTGGGAACTTTTTATCTGGGTCTATTGCAACGTCAATTGGGCAATCCCGTGCTGGCCACTGCAGGGTATAATGCTGGTCCGCATCGCGCTCAGGATTGGTATGCAGCGGGTCCCAAAGACCCCACCCTGTTCGTGGCCACCATCCCCATTCACGAAACCCGAGGTTACGTGGAAAACGTCCTGTTCAACAGCACCCTCTATGCTCAACGCCTAGGACTTCCGCCCCTGTCCTTGCATGAGCGACTGAATACCCTGCAATCGACCCCATGAAAATCTATCGAGTAGGCGGAGCCGTTCGCGATCAACTGCTGGGACTGCCCGTTCAGGATCAGGATTGGTTGGTGGTGGGCGCAACCCCTCAGCAAATGCTGGCCTTGGGATTCAAACCCGTGGGGCGAGATTTCCCGGTATTCCTGCACCCTAAAACCCATGAAGAATACGCCCTGGCCCGCACCGAACGAAAACGTGCGCCGGGCTACAAGGGCTTTGAAGTGCATGCCAGTCCCGAAGTCACGCTGGAACAGGATTTGGCACGGCGTGATCTCACCATCAACGCCATAGCCGAGGACGAGACCGGTCAATTGATCGACCCCTTTGGGGGGCAACAAGACTTGCAACAACGGATACTGCGTCATGTGGGCCCTGCCTTTGAAGAAGATCCAGTGCGTCTGCTACGAGTGGCCCGCTTTGCTGCCCGCTTCAAACATCCATTTCATTTCAGGGTAGCCCCAGAAACGTTGCAACTCATGCGGCACATGGTGCAACATGGGGAAGTGGATGCCCTGGTGCCCGAACGGGTGTGGCAGGAACTAGCCCGGGGTCTGTGGGAAGCGCACCCAGAAGAAATGTTTTTGGTTCTGGATCAATGTGGCGCCTTGGAACGCCTGTTGCCAGAGCTGGCACCCTGGTGGCGACTAAATGCCCCTGCCGCGTTGGCCAGTCTGGCTGTCGCCACCGCCCAGGGCTTTCCCTTGGACGTGCGCCTGTCCAGTTGGCTGTGCGCGCTACTGCAGGATGCTCCACAGGCAGGACAGCCCCTGATTGAAAGCTTGAGCAAACGCTTGCGCCTGCCCAACGAAATCGCAGACTTGGCACGCCTGACCTGCGAACGGTGCCATGAAGTCACTCACAGCCTGCAGGGCGATGCAGAAGAGATCATGACGCTGTTGGAGCGACTGGACGCCATCCGGCGACCGGCACGCTTTGAAAACCTGCTCTCAGCCCACGCCTGTTATCTGTCTCAGGACATTCACAGCCCCTATATCGATCAGGATCAGTCCATTCACGCCCGTTTGCGCCTGGCACTGCAAGCCGCACTGGAAATACCCGCAGCAGAAATAGCGCGCGCAAGCCCCGACCCCAAAGAAATTCCCGAGCGCATCCGCGAGGCTCGCCTTACGGCCATTCGTCAACAGTTGCCGCCCCCGCCATCCTAAACCCGGCCTTCGGCATCCCCCGGAGCCGCTTCAATCCTCCAATCCGAGGGCCTGTTGCGCTCCCCAATCGGGCTGCCCATGCCCTAGCACCAGCACCTTGAACAACTCCCCCATTTCGGCGGGGCTCAATAATTTTTGCACGGCAGCCACCGCGGGAAGATACTGTCGAACCTCCTCCGGATCCCTCTCGGCTAGCAACGTCGTGATTCCATTCTGGATCAACCAGCTCGCCTGGGTTTGGTAATCCAGTACCGCCAACCCGTGGGCGGCGGCTGCCCGGGCCAGGGCCGTAAAGTCCACATGCGCTGTAATATCCTGCAGCCCCGGATAGCAAAAGGGATCGGTATGGGCGTAATGCCGATAATGACACATCAGCGTTCCGGTATTGCGTTGCGGATGATAGAACTCCCGCGCTGGAAATCCGTAATCGAAAAACAGCGCCTGACCCTGAAGCAAGGAATCCGCCAGAATTCCCATCACCTCTTGCGCGGCCAAGTTGACCTCGGTCTCGTAGATTCCGCGCCAATCCCGTATCTGGGGCAAGGCTTGGCGCAAGCGCTCATGGGTCAAGGGGCGCGCAGTGTGAACCCAGTGACCCGTTTGTGGATGGCGCGACACCCCCAACTCTTCCCAGTTGCCCTGGTCCCAGCGCAAACGATGCACCGGCATGGCATCCAGCACCTCGTTGGCCAACACCACGCCAGTCATCTGTTCCGGCCAATGCTCGCACCACTGCACCCGGTGCAAAATTGCAGGAGGCAAACCGGCCAGCGTGGCTTGCTGGCGGGCGCGCAAATCGGGGCTGAGCTCCAGGATCAGGTAACGTTCCGGCAACGCCTCCTGCTGCCCCAAAGCCTGCAGAAGATCCAAGGCGAGACGCCCGGTACCCGCCCCCAACTCCAGAATGACCGGAATGTCAGGGCTTGGGAATGGCAGGTTATGCAAGGCTGGCAAGCCAGCGCTTGGCCGGGGCGCATTGTATAATGTACGGATCACTGGCCCCACATGGTTGGCAAGCGTTTGGGCAAACAGCGGAGTCAGTTCGGGTGCCGTGACAAAATCACCCGCACGGCCCAACTTCACCGACCCCGCACTGTAATAACCCAATCCCGGCGCATAGAGCACCAATTGCATGAAACGGGCAAAATCGATCCAGCCTCCAGACTTTTCGATGCTCTCGTCGATGAGATGGCGCAGTTTGGCACTATGGGCCAGTGCCGCAGCGTCGGGCTGCAATGACTGAGGTAAAATAGACTGTATGCGATCGTTCACTATCCTGCCGCCTGAGTACGCCAAAAAGGGTACTCTACCAAAACAGCCCCCTGCCGTGCGCGCAATCGTTCTTTCAAAAGCCATGCCGCTTTCCTGCCATGCCGTTCCCTTGGGCCCGCTCCATGTCTTTTGACCCCCCGGTTCCTTCCAACACGATGCTGCGCCTGGAGCAACGCCTGCAAGGGGCCGTGGGCCGGGCACTGGCCGATTACGCCATGATCCAGGCACAGGACACGATCATGGTGTGTCTCAGTGGCGGTAAAGACTCACATGCCCTGCTGTCTCTTCTACTCGCCTTGCAACGCCGTGCTCCGATTCCGTTTCGGCTGATTGCCGTCAATCTGGATCAGAAGCAACCCGGTTTTCCGTCCCAGGTACTCCCCACGTATCTGGAGGGTTTGGGCGTGGATTACCGCATCATCGAGGCGGACACCTACACCATCGTGCAAGAAAAAATTGCCCCTGGAAAAACCACCTGCTCCCTGTGCTCACGCTTGCGGCGTGGGGTCTTGTACCGCACCGCCAAAGCCTTGGGGGCCAACAAGATTGCCTTGGGACATCATCGCGATGACATGGTGGAAACCTTCTTTCTCAATCTGTTTCATGGGGGTCGCCTGAAGGGCATGCCTCCCAAATTGGTCACCGATGACGGGCACCATGTGGTGATCAGACCTCTGGCCTACTGCCAAGAAAGCGACCTGAGCCGCTATGCCCAGCACAAGGCGTTTCCCATCATTCCCTGCAATCTCTGCGGCTCCCAGGAAAACCTGCAACGCCAGGCCATCAAACAGTGGCTCCAGCGGGAAGAAAAAGCGCATCCAGGGCGGATCGACAATATTTTCTCTGCTCTGCAAAGCGTCACCCCTTCCCATCTGGCCGATACCGCCCTGTTCGACTTTGCCGCCCTGCATCCCACCCAACGCCCCGAACCCGAGGGCGACACCTTGTTTGACCCCGCCCCTGAAAAGCCAGTGGCGCTCCACTTGACTCACAGTACGGGACATCATCTGTATTTCCAGAAAAGGCCGTAGCGCAAAACCAAAAACTTTCATAGAATGAAAGATTGATGATCAGGAATAAAGCCATGAATTCGCCCATCCAGCATTTGCCCGCCAAGAAGATCAATTCCTTCTACCCCCCGCAACGGACTCTGATGGGCCCGGGGCCCTCGGAAATTGCCCCGCGTGTGCTCGCAGCCATGTCCTTGCCCTGTATCGGATATCTGGACCCCATCTTTGTGGACATGATGGACGAGCTCAAAACGCTGCTGCGCTACGCGTACCAGACCGACAACCCCCTGACTTTCCCGGCTTCCGGACCTGGTTCCGTGGGCATGGAAATGTGTTTTGTGAACATGGTCGACCCTGGAGACAA
>DAIDKJ010000080.1 GCA_027450105.1 Ferrovum sp. | reverse complement strand
GGACGGATTTGCCGTGCGCGTTCCCACCATCAATGTTTCGCTGGTGGATTTGACCTTCGAGGCAGCACGCAACACCACCGTGGATGAAGTCAACAGCATCATGAAAGAAGCCGCCAACGGCGCGCTCAAAGGGGTTCTCAATTACAACGTGGGGCCTCTGGTCTCGGTAGATTTCAACCATGATCCCGCCTCTAGCACCTTTGATGCCACTCTGACCAAAGTATCCGGCGGCAATCTGGTAAAAGTTCTGTCCTGGTACGACAACGAGTGGGGTTTCAGCAATCGCATGCTGGATGTGACAGCGGCCTGGATGGCAGCGGTCTGACCCTTATCCCCTGTCACTCTCTACTCAAGGACTTCGCCATGAGCATCATTCGCATGCAGGATCTGGATCTTGCCAACAAACGCGTGCTGATTCGGGTTGACCTGAACGTTCCCCTCAAGGATGGCACCATTACGGACGATACGCGCATCCGCGCCAGCCTGCCCGGCATTCAACAGGCTTTGGCCGCAGGTGCCCGTTTGATGCTCATGTCGCATCTGGGTCGCCCCACCGAAGGCGTGTTTGACGAGGTCAATTCTCTGGCACCAGTCGCCCGGCGCCTGTCTGAACTGCTGGGGCAACCCGTGCCGCTCTTGCGGCATTGGCTGGATGAACCCGTTACAGTGGCTCCCGGGTCGGTGGTACTGTTCGAGAACGTACGCTTCAACAAAGGGGAAAAGAAGGACGACGACGCCTTGTCCCAACAAATGGCCGCCTTATGTGATGTATTTGTCATGGACGCCTTTGGTACGGCGCACCGCGCAGAAGCCTCGACCCACGGCGTAGCCAAATACGCTCCCGTGGCCTGTGCCGGCCCCTTGCTCTCTGCCGAGCTGGGCGCCCTGGGGAAGGCCTTGAAAGAACCGGCCCGACCCCTGGTTGCCATTGTGGCGGGTTCCAAGGTATCCACCAAGCTGACCGTACTGGCCACCCTCTCGCAAAAAGTCGACCAGCTGATCGTGGGCGGTGGGATTGCCAATACCTTTCTGTTGGCGGCCGGCAAAAAAATTGGCAAATCCCTGGCAGAGCCCGACCTGGTTCCCGAGGCACTGAAGATCATCGAAGCCGCTCGCGCCCGTGGAGGCAATGTGCCCATCCCCGTGGATGTGGTGACCGGCAAGCAATTTTCCGAAACGGCCGCTGCCAGCCTCAAGTCGGTGGATGAGGTGGCCGAGGATGACATGATCTTTGACATTGGTCCCCAAAGCTCGGCGCAACTGGCAGGCATCATCCAGTCCGCCGGCACCATCGTGTGGAATGGCCCGGTGGGGGTATTCGAATTCGATCAGTTTGGAGAAGGCACCAAGGCCCTGGCCCTGGCCATCGCCAACTCACCGGCCTTTTCCATCGCAGGCGGTGGTGATACCCTGGCCGCCGTGGCCAAATACCAGATTGCCGACAAGGTTTCCTATATCTCCACCGGTGGTGGCGCCTTCCTGGAATTCCTTGAAGGGCGCGAGCTTCCTGCCGTGCGCATGCTTGAAACCCGCAGCCAGTGAATCACAACCATTCCAGGAGTATCCCTCTGATGCCACGTCGCACCAAGATCGTAGCCACTATTGGCCCTGCTTCCAGCAGCCCCGAGGTATTGGAACGCATGATTCTGGCGGGCATGGATGTGGCTCGCCTCAACTTTTCCCATGGGACCGATGCCGATCATCTGGCACGGGTTGAAACCATTCGCGCCATTGCCAAAAAATTGGGACGAACGGTAGGCATTTTGGGCGACCTGCAAGGCCCCAAGATTCGGGTGGGCAAGTTCCGTGACACACGTATCCAACTCGCCGCTGGCGATCATTTCATTCTGGATGCGGACTGCACGCTGGGCGACCAGCAGCGCGTAGGGCTGGATTATCCCGAATTACCCCGGGACGTCATGGCGGGCGATGCGCTGTTGCTGGATGACGGCAAGATCGAATTGCACGTGGATCGCGTGGATGGCAACGAAGTCCATACCACGGTCATTCAAGGCGGCGTTTTGTCCAACAACAAGGGGATCAACCGTCGTGGCGGCGGGCTCACCGCCCCTGCGCTTACCGACAAGGACCGCGAGGACATCAAACTGGCAGCGCGTCTGCAAGTGGACTATCTGGCCTTGTCGTTCCCACGCTCTGGCGAAGACGTGCAGATGACTCGGGCACTGCTCAAGCAGGCTGGTGGACATGCCCAGATTCAGGCCAAAATCGAGCGCGCCGAGGCCATCGAAGCTTTGGAAGATATCATTGCGGCCAGTGACTCCATCATGGTGGCGCGTGGAGATTTGGCAGTGGAAGTGGGCGACGCCGCAGTTCCCGCCCTGCAAAAACGCATGATTCGCCTGGCCCGGCAAATGAACCGCACCGTCATCACCGCCACGCAGATGATGGAGTCCATGATTTCCAGCCCGGTTCCAACCCGGGCCGAGGTGTCGGATGTGGCCAACGCGGTGCTGGATGGTAGTGATGCCGTCATGCTATCGGCCGAATCTGCTGCTGGACAATTTCCGGTGGAAGCCATCGCGGCCATGTCTCGCGTCTGTACCGAAGCCGAAAAACAAGACACACAAATTCTGGCAGATTATGTCACCCAGGACCCGGTGGATCAGGTGGAAAAAGCCGTGGCCCGCGCCGTCATCCACACTACCCGCAACCTGAAAGTCACTGCCATCGCAGCGCTCACACAAAGTGGCAATACGGCTCTGCTCATGTCACGGGCGGATACCAACGTCCCCATCTATGCCATGAGCCAGTTGGAAGAAACCCAGCGCAAAGTCACCCTGTTCCGAGGCGTATACCCGGTGAATTTTCCCCATACCACCTTGGGCCCCGCAGAAATCATGGCTCAGGCAGAGGCTCGCCTGCTCTCTTTGGGGGCGGTCAAACCGGGAGACCTGATCCTGCTCACCATTGGTGAGCCCATTGGCTTGGCGGGCGGCACCAACACCATGAAGATCATTCGTATCGGCCAACTGCACGCACGATGAATGCGCTGTTTGAATCCACCCTTCGCACCTTGCCGCTGATTGCCCGCGGCAAAGTGCGGGACATTTATGCCGTTGGTGACACCCATCTGCTGATCGTTACCACAGACCGGCTCTCCGCTTTTGATGTGGTGTTTCCTACTCCCATTCCCGGCAAGGGCATTCTCCTCAACACCGTCTCCAACTTCTGGTTTGAGTTTTTCAAGGATCTGATCCCCAATCATCTCAGCGGCATCGACCCGGGAAGCGTGGTGTCCTCTCAGGAACGCGCTCAAGTGGCCGGTCGGGCCGTGGTGGCCCGACGCCTGCAGGCGCTACCCCTCGAGGCCGTGGTCCGGGGCTATCTGGAAGGTTCAGGCTGGAAAGAGTACCAGGCATCGGGTTCCGTTTGCGGGATAGCCCTCCCCTCCGGACTGGAGCAGGCAGCCCGGCTGCCCACCCCGCTTTTTACACCGGCCACCAAGGCCGAGGTGGGCGCACATGACGAAAATATCGACTTTGAACGTGCCTGCGCCTTGCTTGGGCCGGACATGGCCCACCAAGTGCGCGCGGTATCCCTGCAACTTTATCAGAAGGCTGCGGCCTATGCATTGGAACGGGGTATCATCATTGCCGATACCAAATTCGAGTTTGGACTGAGTCCGTCGGGGGAGCTCACCCTGATGGATGAGGTTCTTACCCCGGACTCCTCGCGCTTCTGGCCACGCCATCGGTATCAACCGGGGACTAGTCCCGAAAGTTTTGACAAACAGTTTGTACGCAACTGGCTGGAATCCATTCACTGGAACAAGCAGCCACCCGCCCCCGAATTACCCGTCCAGATCGTTGAGGGCACGGCTGCGCGCTATCAGGAAGCGCTGACTCGGCTAACTACCCGCCTTAGTTAGAAGATTCCTGTAACAGGCCCTGAATCACCTTCCATTGCCCTGCGCTCACCGGCGTAATGGATAAGCGGTTGCCGCGAGCCAAGAGCGGCATGGAGCTCAAATCGGGGTGTTGGCGCAGGGCTTGTAAACTCAAGCACTCTGTTTTCCTGAGCACGCGTACCCCCACACAAAACCAGCGCGGCTTTTCACGCGTGGCTTTTGGATCGTAATAGTGGGAAGCGGGGTCAAACTGCGTTTCGTCTGGCAGTGCCAGATGAGACACCACAGCCACACCCACGATGCCCGGTTGCGCACAACTGGAGTGATAAAACAATACCCCATCCCCTACCTGCATGTCCCGCAGCATGAAGTTACGCGCCTGATAGTTACGCACTCCAAACCAATCCACCTGTTGCCCAGGGCTTGCCAGCACGTCATCCACGCTGACTTCCGAAGGCTCGGATTTCATCAACCAGTAATTCATGTCCTCCACCCCGTCGCTGAAATGATTCCAGAATTCCGTACCTTCCAAGAAGGATCTGACCAGGCCGTCACATCCTTAATCATAAACGGTCGATGGCACCCGAGCATACAACCTGAAGATCCATTCAGCCAAACGTCAAACTGGCCCTGCAAATCCGTTCAGTTTACCCGCTCCTGATCAAATCATTTATGCTACAAAGATCGAGGATCCAAAGCGTTACACCATACCGGAAGGTTTTTTGTCATCGAGTTTTGTTGCCAGGAAAAAATGACCACCTCCAACCAAGGCCAACTCCGAAATGCCCTGAATCGGGCCCATGCCCTCTTTCAGCAAGGGGATATCCACGCAGCAGAATCGTTGTACCGTGAACTTCTGCTTGACCGGCCTGAAGACGTAGCCCTGAATCAGGCTTGCGGCCAGTTTTACCTTGCGACTCAGCGTCCAGCCGCTGCAGCCCCCCTTCTGCTGAAGGCGTTGCAACACCAACCCCAACGCGCAGACCTATGGCCGCCCTATCTGGAAGCCTTGATTCAGTCCAACGACCTGACCAATGCCCATCAACTCCTGGCCGTGGCACAACGTCATCATCTGCAGCATCCTCGCTTGACGGATCTGGGTTTGGTACTGCAACAACTGGAAGCCGCCAACACCCTCTACGATACCGAACAGTGGTCTCCCCTGGAAACCATTGCGCTTTCCCTCTCCCATAGCCACCCCACCTTTGCTCCTTGCTGGGCCTTGCTGGGAGCGCTTTATCTGAAAACCGAGCGCCCTGAGCAGGCTTTGGAAGCACTGGACACAGCCCATGCCCTAGCCCTTGATAATGTCAGCATCCTGGCAAACCTGGGGGTTGCACAGCTCGACAACGGGCTGTATGCCTTGGCCGAACCCCTTTTTCGTGAAGCCTTGCGGATCAAGCCGGACCATGCAGAGTCCTATAACAATCTGGGACAAGCTTTAACCCATCTTGGACAGTTTGACGAAGCAGAATCCGCTCTGCACCAGGCAATCAGTCTGCAACCAGACTATCTGGAGGCGCGCGTCAATTTGGGAACACTCCTGTGCGAGCAATTCAGATATGCCAAGGCAGAAGAAGTTCTTAATCAGATTTTGACTGAACAACCCAATCACTTGGGAGCACTCAATAATTTAGGTGTGCTGTATAGCAAGATCGGTAATTCCCAGTCCGCAGAGTCCATATATCGTGCAACCCTGGCCATAAACCCCAATCATACCGATGCACTCAATAATCTGGGCGCGCTATTAAGCAGTCAACACCGAGAGCATGAAGATGCACGCGGATTTCTGGAACGTGCAGCCACACTCAACCCGGAATTTACTGATCCGTTCAATAATCTGGGTAATCTGTTCGCCCGCGAGCATCAATACGAAAAAGCCGAAATCTGTTTTAGAAAGGCCTTGAATGCTGACCCGCACGCAGCCCATATTCTTAGCAACCTGCTGCTCAATGGGCAATACTCCGCACAGCAGGATCACTCTTCGATTTCACCGGACGCACGGCGATATGGTGAACTGGTGAGTCAATTGGCTTCCCACGCTCCGATTCCGGACTGGCTTTCCTCATCTGTTCATGCCAACCTAAAGGCCCTTGCCGACACTGCGCCTCTGCGCATCGGTTTCGTCTCGGGGGATTTCAGGGATCATTCCGTCTCTATTTTTCTGGAGCCCCTGCTGCAGCATCTGAACCGTACCCAGTTCCAGTGCTTCGCCTATCCCACCACACCCAAGGAAGATGCCGTCACCCAGCGTCTGCGCCCCCTGTTCCACGCCTGGCATCCCCTCTACACCCTCAACGATGCCCAAGCCTGCGCACTCATCCGCTCCCAGGGCATCCAGATCCTCTTCGACCTCTCCGGACATTCCGCCCATAACCGCCTCCCCCTCTTCGCCTGGCGCCCCGCTCCCGTCCAGGTCTCCTGGCTCGGCTACTCCGCCACCACCGGCGTCCCCCAAATGGACTACATC
>DAIDKJ010000079.1 GCA_027450105.1 Ferrovum sp. | reverse complement strand
GCTGTAACCACAAACGTATAGGGGCGCCTAAGCGCGAGACGAACGATCCACATGTGAAGTCAATAACCTGCCATCTCTCTTGGTCCTCAGACAGAACCAAAGAAGACAATCAAAAGTGAGCATTCTCTCTTAACCAGCCAGAAAAAGAAAGATTGCGGGCGTTCGTGCGGCCAGGGTGGGAGGGTTCCGAATCCATTCCCGGATGCTCGTGGTGTGGATCCACTGGTGGGGAGCGCTCAGATTTTGAGCCACACATAACCAGGTGGATGGGGCCAGAGTATCCAGCAAGGTGCGTAATAACCCCTGATTGCGGTACGGAGTTTCGATGAAGATCTGGGTTTCTCGCGCCTGACGCGAGCGTTTTTCCAGCAGTTGTAGCTGGTGCTGGCGCGCTGCGGGTTCGATGGGCAAATAACCGTGAAAACAAAAACGCTGACCTTCCAGACCCGAGGCCATCAAACCCAGCAAAATGGAGGAGGGTCCGATGAGAGGGCATACCGGGACCCCTTTTTGATGAGCCAGACGCACCAAGGGTGCACCGGGGTCGGCCACGGCGGGACAGCCGGCCTCGGACAATAGCCCCAGATCGTGCCCTTGCAGCGCTGGTAGCAGACATTGCTCCAGTTCCGAGGCGGCCGTATGTTCATTCAATAGGGAAAAGTGCAGTTCCGACAAGGGGCCCGGGTGTCCCATGACTTTCAGGATGCGCCGCGCCGTTTTGGCTTCCTCCACTACAAAGAAGCGTAGTTGGCGGGCAATGTCCAGGGTCTCCGGCGTCATCTGAAGACAATCGGCAGTCTCCCAGAGGGGACTGGGGATCAAAAACAGTCGTCCAAGCGCGTGGGCTTGCGGGGAAGCCGTGCGGGAATGTTGCGTCATGGAGAATAGCCGGTCAAGGTAGGAGAATACCCTCCTGGGCAAGCAGGCGTGTAAGGGTGATGAGGGGGAGACCAACCAGCGCTGTCGGGTCGTGGCAGTCCACCGAATCTACGATGGTGATGCCAAAAGCCTCGATTTTGGTGCTTCCGGCGCAGTCATAGGGGCGGTCGGTTTGCAGGTAGCGCTCGATTTGCCGGGAATCCAGCGTGCGATAACGCACCTGCACCAGAATGCAGTCCTGTTGCAGGTTTCCGGTGCGGGCATTGAGCAGACAAAGTGCCGTATGAAAGACCATGAGCTGACCACTGGCGCGCTGCAACTGGGCCACGGCACGCTCATGGGTCAAGGGTTTATCCATGATTTCATCCCCCAGCACCGCAACCTGGTCGCAGCCAATGATGAGGTCTTCGGGATGCTGCAAGGCCACCTTTTGTGCCTTTTGTCGTGCCAGGCGCAAACTGGTGGCACGGGGAGACTCGGACGGATGGGGCGTTTCGTCCAGGTGCGGCGCTTCGGTGGCAAAGGGGATCCTTAGTTGCTCGAGCAGGGCACGACGGTATGGGGAACTGGAGGCAAGGATCAACATGGGGGGTGATTCTCCAAGAACCGGGAGAACTCGTCAATGGATGAGTGCCGGATTCCAGGCGTCTACTCCGGTCGGTGCAGAATCGCTTCAACACTTTGACATCTAAGGGGTTATGAAATAAAATGGCGGGCTTATGTTTGATGCTCCTCAGCTTGATCCCATGCGCCTGTGTCGACTGGGCGAAACCGTGGAAGGCCAATGTGTGCCGGCCGATTTATTGGCGTTACAGGACGAGTTGCACGATCTGGACGGAATCATTGGCTATCGGGTTGACGGCGGGTACTCTCCCGGGCAAAAACCTCTGCTCACGGTTCGGATTACCGGGTACGTGCAGTTGACTTGTCAGCGCTGTCTGGAAGGTTTTCGCTTCGATCTGGACCTGCAATCGCATCTTGAGTTGGTACCCAACGAGGCTGCGTTGCCAGCACTGGAGGAGGAGCGGGTGGGTTGGGATGTGATCGTGTGCCCCGAGCACTTGGCGGTGGCGGATTTGATTCAGGAGGAGATATTGTTGGCGCTTCCAGTGTCTCCCAGACATGCACCAGGCGATTGTGGCGTATCGGATCTCTGCGAAGCTGGACATCCAGATCATCCTTTTGCGGTCTTGCGACAGTTGACTTGATCCTGAGGCTTTTCACCAGTAGTGGCCTGCCACCAGAATTTATGTGGTCTAACCGTTTTTGATTTCAGTGTAGCGATAAACCGGATCCTCGATCCGAATTCAAGGAGTAAGTAGCATGGCAGTCCAACAGAACAAAAAGTCCCCTTCCAAGCGTGGCATGCACCGGGCTCACGATTTTCTGTCCAATCCCCCGTTGGCTACCGAGCCCACCACCGGAGAAGTTCATCTGCGTCACCATATCAGCCCGAATGGCTATTATCGTGGCAAGAAAGTGGTGCAGACCAAGAACGACCTGTAATCCCACGCGTCAACGCCCTCGTCCGTTTTAGAGGTGAGCGTCACCATCACGATCGCCATCGATGCCATGGGTGGCGACCATGGACCTGTTGTCACAGTTCCTGCTGCTCTGGAACTCCTCCAGAATGACCCTGCCATCAGGGTCATTCTGGTGGGGCAATCGTCGTTGCTGCGGGCACAGCTGCAATTGGCCCCCGGGTATGATGCCGCACGGGTAGAGATTCATGAGGCCTCACAGATCGTGGCCATGGATGAACCCCCGGCCCTGGCGCTGAAGAAGAAAAAAGACTCTTCCATGCGTGTGGCCATCAATCTGGTGCAAGAGGGGCGGGCGCAGTGTTGTGTCAGCGCGGGTAACACGGGCGCACTCATGGCCACGGCGCGCTTCGTTCTCAAAATGATGCCCGGGATTGAACGCCCGGCCATTGCCACCACATTACCAACCATCCATGGCCATTGCCATGTCCTGGATCTGGGGGCAAATGTGGATTGCGAGCCCAAGCATCTGTGCCAGTTCGGCCTCATGGGTTCAATTCTGGCTTCGGCCGTGGATGGGTTGGAGCAACCTACCGTGGGCCTGCTCAATATCGGCCATGAGGCCATCAAGGGCAATGAACTGATCAAGCAGGCTGGCGAGTTATTGCGTCAGGCGCCCATTTGCTTTTATGGTAACGTGGAAGGCGACGATATTTACAAGGGCACCGTGAACGTTGTGGTGTGTGATGGTTTTGTCGGCAATGTCGTCCTCAAAACCTCCGAAGGATTGGCCTGGATGCTAGGGCAAATGATCAAGCGCGAATTCCAGAAAAACCTGTTGACCAGACTGGCCGCTTTGGTGGCCATGCCGGTGCTCAACAGCTTTCGCCGCCGTGTGGATCACCGTCAGTATAATGGTGCCAGTCTCCTGGGACTCAAAGGGGTTGTGGTGAAAAGCCATGGCGGAGCAGATGCCTATGCGTTTCGCCATGCTCTCGAGTATGCCGCCGCAGAGGTGCGTAACAAGGTTCTGGAGCGTATTCAGGACACCGTGGCAAAATTGACCGCAACGCAGCACAGGGTGCCAGAGCCGTCCAACCAGGAACAGGAACATCGGCCTTCATGAATTATTCCAAAATCATTGGGACGGGCAGTTACGCGCCGGAACAGATTGTCACCAATCACGATCTGGAACAACGGGTCAACACCAACGACGCCTGGATCCAGTCCCGCACCGGTATTCGCCAACGTCATGTGCGTGCGGAGCAGCAAAAAACCAGTGATCTGGCCCTGATTGCAGCCCAACAGGCGCTGCACAGTGCCGGGATCGAGGCCAATCAACTGGATCTGATCCTGGTGGCCACTACCACCCCCGACATGATATTTCCGGGAACCGCCTGCATCTTGCAAGCCAAGCTGGGCATTGACACCGGGGTCATGGCCTTCGATCTACAAGCGGTGTGCACCGGCTTTGTGTATGCCTTGTCGGTGGCGGATCAATTCATCCGCCAGGGAACCGTGCGGACTGCCTTGGTGGTGGGTGCCGAAACTTTTACCAACCTGCTGGACTGGACGGATCGCAACACGTGTGTATTATTTGGCGACGGGGCCGGGGCGGTGGTGTTGCAGGCGGCGCCACAACCTGGCCTGCATTCCACCCATTTACACGCCAACGGACGCTATGTGGATTTGCTCTCGGTTCCCGGGTTTGTCTGTGGGGGGCAGGTGACGGGTTCCCCCATGGTGCAGATGGATGGTGCAGCCGTATTCAAATTCGCCGTCAAGGTTCTCGACCAAGTGTGCCGCGAAGCCTTGACGGCCAATCATTGCCGGGTGGATGAGGTGGATTGGTTCATCCCGCACCAGGCCAATATTCGCATCATCGAAGCCACCGCGCATAAGCTCGGGCTTTCCATGGACCGGGTCATCGTCACCGTGGATCGCCATGGCAACACCTCTGCCGCTTCCATTCCGTTGGCACTGGATGTTGCCTTGCGGGATGGACGGGTCCAACCGGGCCATAAGGTATTGCTGGCAGCCGTGGGGGGAGGATTTACCTGGGGCGCTGCGCTGCTCACGGTGTAACACGGGTCTTCAACGCTCTTCAGTCAGGATAGGTTCAGCCCATGAGTTTTGCTTTCGTGTTTCCGGGACAAGGTTCCCAGTCGGTGGGCATGATGCAGGCCTATGCCGATCTTTCCCCCATTCGAGCCACTTTCGCAGAGGCTTCGGAGGTTTTGCACCAGGATCTCTGGGCCCTTGTCAGCGATGGTCCAGAGTCCGCACTGGCCCAAACGGTCAATACCCAGCCTCTCATGCTCGCTGCTGGTGTGGCCGTCTATCGCGCCTGGCTGCAACAGGGAGGGGCCGAACCCACCGCCGTTGCCGGACATAGTCTGGGGGAATATAGCGCCCTGGTTGCAGCCCGGGTATTGTCCTTTCCCGATGCCTTGCGGCTAACCAGGCTTCGGGCCCGAGCCATGCAGGAAGCCGTGCCGGAGGGCGAGGGCGCCATGGCGGCCATTTTGGGCCTGGAAGACGATCAGGTGCGCGCTGCCTGTGAGGAATCTGCCGCTACTGCGATCGTCGAGCCGGCCAATTTCAACGCACCGGGTCAGGTAGTGATTGCCGGACAGCGAGCCGCAGTGGAGCGTGCCATTCTTGCCGCCAAATCCAAGGGGGCCAAACGCGCCATCCTGTTGGCCATGAGTGTGCCCTCCCACTGTTCTCTCATGCATCCGGCAGCAATACAGTTGCAGGCCGCACTGGAACAGATCACTGTGCAGACTCCTGCCATGCCGGTCATCCACAATGCCACGGTAGCCGTAGCCACAACCCCGCAAGCGATTCGTTCGGCTTTGGTACAGCAACTCCACCAACCGGTACGCTGGGTGGAATGCGTGCAGGCCTTGGTTCACCAAGGCGTTGAAACAATCATCGAATGTGGCCCCGGAAAGGTTTTGGCCCCCCTGACCAAACGGATCGACAGCCGCGTGCAGGGACTTACCCTGAACAGCGCCGACGCCATTCACAGCGCCCTGCGCGCCATACAACCAGGAACGGATCAACAAGGAACAGATCATGCTTGAAGGACAAGTGGCTTTGGTAACGGGTGCCAGTCGCGGCATTGGAATGGCCATTGCACGGCAACTGGCTGCGGCTGGGGCGATTGTGGCAGGTACCGCAACACGCCCCGAAGGTGTAGCCGCCATTCAACAGATGCTGAGTTCCTGTGCGGCAACCGGAGCCGGCTATGTGCTGGACGTGAAGGATGGGGCTGGGATTCTGGCCACTGTGGAAGCCGTCAAAAAGGACTGGGGTCCGGTCAGCATTCTGGTGAACAATGCGGGAATTACCCGCGACATGCTGGCCATCCGTTTGCGCGATGAAGACTGGGACGAGGTGCTCGATACCAATCTGAAAGCGGTGTTTCAATTATCCCGTGCCGTCATGCGCGATATGATGAAGGCCCGCGCCGGGCGGATCATCAACGTGGGTTCCATCGTGGGCACTACCGGAAACGCCGGCCAAAGCAATTATGCCGCAGCCAAGGCCGGATTGGTGGGTTTGACCAAGTCTTTGGCACGGGAACTGGGCAGTCGTGGCATTACGGTGAATTGTGTGGCTCCGGGGTTTATCGAAACCGACATGACCCGGGCCTTGAGCGCCGAACAACAGCAATCCTTGCGCAGCAACATTCCCCTGGGGCGCTTGGGGCAACCCGAAGATGTGGCTCATGCGGTGGCCTTTCTGGCCTCCGCCCAGGCGGGTTACATCACCGGAAGCACCCTGCACGTCAACGGCGGAATGGCCATGGATTGAGATTTAATGAACGACACGGCAGGTTCTGGTACACTACGCCTGTTTTTTTGCCACATATCTCCCTCAGAAGGACCATAACACATGTCAAACATTGAGCAGCGCGTCAAAAAAATCGTATCCGAACAACTGGGTGTGAAAGAAGAGGAAATTCAAAACACCTCCTCCTTTGTGGATGATCTGGGCGCTGATTCGCTCGACACGGTC
>DAIDKJ010000078.1 GCA_027450105.1 Ferrovum sp. | reverse complement strand
CTGAAGATTACCTAACCAATCTCCCCCAGGGAAACGCCACCCCCCTCAACCAAGTTTTACTGCAGGCCCCGGGTATCGTGCAGGACGGCTTTGGCCAGGTGCACGTGCGCGGTGACCATGCCAATTTGCAATATCGGGTCAACGGGGTATTGATTCCCGAAGCTGTAACGGGTTTCGGGCAGTTTCTGGACACCCGTTTTGCCGACCAACTGTCCGTGATCACCGGCGCCTTGCCCGCACAATATGGCTATCGCACTGCAGGCATCGTGGACATCCACACCCGCCCCCCTGGTGCCGATCCCGGCGGTGAATTGTCCCTGGCCGGAGGCAGTCGCAATTACGGTGAAGCGGGAGGCCTCCTCAATGGGGCCAACGGCCGTTTCAGTTATGATTTGACCGGCTCGTGGATGACCTCGCAGCAAGGCATCGACAATCCCACGAGTGCCATCAACAGCTTGCACGACCAAACCCGACAGGGAAAAGGCTTTGGCGTATTGTCCTACGACCTCACCCCACAACAGCGCTTGAGCCTTACCTTTGGCCAATCCGACAACCAGTTTCAAATTCCGGACAATCCGGGTCTAACCCCCCAATGTTGCGGTTCCACCCTGCAAGGTACACCCACACCGCAAAACCTGAACGCCAACCAACTGGAACGTAACCAGTTTGAAGTGGTCAGTCTGCAATCGCGGCATACCGATCAGATGGATTATCAGGTTTCTCTGTACCATCGGCTGTCAGAGTCGATTTATTCACCCGACCCCAATCTGGGCGACCTCTTCTACGGCGGCGTGAGCAATAACGTCACGCGCCGCGATGAGGCCGAAGGGATCCAAACGGACGTGGGCATTCGTTGGCGCGACAACCACACATTTCGCACCACGCTCATGGTGCAGCGGGAACGCTTTCTCACCAACAATCAGTCGCAGGTGTATTGCCTGGGGGTATCCCTGTATTGCTCGGGAAATCAGCTTGATGCGGCCGGTGTGGCCTCGACTCCTCCCGTGGGCATCACCAACAATACTGCAGGAATGGGGCAGTTCTGGGGAGTATCTGGTCAGGATGAATGGGCCATCACCCCGGCTTTGACGGCCAACTATGGCCTGCGGTTTGATCAAAACAATACCATTACCAGCGAAAATCAGCTCAGCCCCCGCTTCGGACTGGTGTACGACATCAATGCCGTTACCCACTGGCATGGGGGCTACGCCAAATACTTCACCCCCCCTTCTCCGGAACTGATCGACACGCGAACCGTGGCATCCTTTGCCAACACCACCAATGCTTCCCTAGTGCAGGCAAGCGGTCCGGTACGTGCCGAACGCTCGGATTATCTGGATACAGGACTATCCCACCAGGTATCAGATCACCTGACGCTGGACGTGGATAGCTACTATCGCAAGGTGCAGCACTTGCTGGACGAGGGACAGTTTGGCAATGCGTTGATATTTTCCTCTTTCAACTATCAGCAGGGACGCGTGTATGGACTGGAATTTTCTGGAAACTGGCATGATCAACGCTGGAATGCAGCGCTGAATGCAGCCCTGGGACGCGCACAGGGCAAAGGCATCGAGTCCGGGCAATTCAATTTTTCACCAGCCGAACTGGCTTACATCAGCAATCATTGGGTCTATCTGGACCATGACCAGCGCTACACTTTCTCCGGAAGTCTGGGTTATCGGGGTGATTGGGCCAAATGGAATCTGGATACGATCATTGGCAGTGGCTTGCGCTCCGGATTTGCCAATACCCAAACCATGTCGGACTATGCGGTATTCAATGGTGCCGCCACCCATTTGTTTCATACCCAAAGCTTCGGGGAACTGGAAGGGCGGGTGTCAATCCTCAATCTGCTGGATCATAGCTATGAGTTGCGCAACGGCACAGGCATCGGAGTAGGGGCCCCGCAGTATGGCCTGCGCCGCACCCTCATTCTGGGGGTCACCCGCTTTTTTTGAGGCAGCACAGACGTTGGTCATTAGGGTCAGTGGGTCTCAGGCCGGCTATGCCCGATTGGCTGCAGCACCACGAATCAGGGTTCCCACCCCCTCATCCGTCAAAACTTCCAGCAGCAGTGCGTGGGGAACACGGCCATCGATGATATGGGCCGCCTTTACGCCGTTTTGCACCGCATCCAGCGCACAGTCCACCTTGGGCAACATGCCGCCGCTGATGGTCCCGTCGGCAATGAGGGCCTGAATACGGGCGGCATTCAAGCCCGTTACCACTTCGCCCTGCTTGTCCAGCACGCCACTGGTGTTGGTGAGCAACAGCAACTTTTCGGCCTGCAAGGTGACCGCCAATTTGCCAGCCACCAAGTCTGCGTTGATATTATAGGCCTCGCCCTCTTCTCCTACACCCAGGGGCGCGATGACCGGGATAAAATTCTGCTGGCAAAGAAGGTTCACGATTCCGGGGTCGATGCTCACCACCTCTCCCACCTGCCCAATGTCGATAGCTTCGTCAGAGAGGTCCGGCACGCGGAGCATCAGTTTGCGGGCATGAATGAAATTGCCATCCTTGCCAGTCAGTCCTACCGCATTGCCGCCCGCCCGGTTGATCAGGGTCACGATATCCTGATTGACCAACCCCCCCAGTACCATTTCCACAACATCCAGGGTTTCCTCGTCAGTCACCCGCATACCCTGGATGAACTCGCTCTGCTTGCCCACGCGTTTGAGCAATTCGCCAATTTGAGGTCCTCCACCGTGCACCACCACCGGGTTCATGCCCACCAACTTGAGGAGAACCACATCGCGTGCAAAGCGTTCTTGCAAGCTCACGTCGGTCATGGCGTTACCGCCGTACTTGATCACGATGGTTTTGCCATGAAAGCGTTGAATGTACGGCAAGGCCTCGATCAGAACGGCACTTTTGAGGTCAGGGGACAGCGAGTTGGACATGGTCGAGCGCTCCAGAAGGGTGGCGCCATTTTAAGGCATAACAGAGCCTGGACTGACATCATACACAGGAATATTTTGCTTCCCTGCATGACTTCGTCACTCTGCGAACCAAGGACGTCTTCACACCCAATACACTGTGCGCGTCATCAGACGGGAAGACCATTTCATGGCCACCTTCACCGGAGTTGGAAATTGTGCTGCGCCCAGCCGTCGGGCCAATTCGGCATGGCCCATTTCATCGCTTTTCATCTGTTCCACCACAGAGCGGGTGCGTTGATCCGCTTCTGGAATCCGGGCCAAATGGGAGGCCAGATGGCCCTCCACCTGTCGTTCTGTTTCCTCCAGAAAGGCCAGATTCCAGCGCTCCCCGGCCATCCCCGCAAGCACTCCCAGCGCCAGAGAAGCCGTATACCACAAGGGATTGAGCAGGCTGGTCCTGCCTCCCAATTCCTGAATCCGGCTCTGGCACCAGGCCAGATGATCTTCCTCTTCCTGGGCCGCCGCCCGTAAGGCGTCACGGTTAGCCGCAAGGCGCGCCGTCAGGGATTGGCCCTGATACAGGGCCTGGGCACAAATTTCGCCGGTGTGGTTGATGCGCATCAGGCGCCCAATGTGCTGCCGCTGCGTGGGCGACAAGGAGGCCTCGGGGTGATCGCGCCCAGGAGAAGGACGATGCGCGCGTGCCGGCGCAGCCAGAGTCCGCAAGGCCCGGTCGAATTCCACAATGGCTTGATCCAGAATGCTCACAGTCGTTACTGTCTCCGGCAGATTTGGTAAAGAGTCGTCGTCCTGCTTCAGATTCCAAAACGCGTAAGGATGTTAACACGACTGCTGACTCCAGCGCAGGGTACCAAAGAGAACACCGCCCCAAGGGGCGGTGTTCGGATGTTGCCATCTCTCGACAAAGAGCCAAGAGGTGGTGGTTAAGCCACCGGAAGGAAACGCTTAGAACCGATGGACGATACCGGCGCCCACGGTGTCGTAGGTCTGGTTGGGGCCATAGGAACCCACGTTGGCAGAACCACCCTTTTCGTCATGCATGTAACCGGCGTAGAGGTTGGTGCGTTTGCTCAAATCATAATCCACCAGGACGGAAGAGTAACGATCCGCGCCCGAACCCACTGCCGCGCTGCCTGCAGGAGTCAAAGAGGTTGCGCTGGAGCCATAGGTCCCGGCCTTGATCAGGACATCATAGTAACCAACGGACACCTTCAACTTGGGTGTGAACTGGTAGTTGGCACCCAGCCAGTACACATTGTATTCCTTGGCGCCGCTAAACAGGGCCGAACCATTGCCCACCGGGTTCAAGGTATAGGTGTAGATCTGGGTCATCCCAGACAGAGTACTGTAGTTGCTGGGAGTGCTCCAGCGGATGTATTGTCCACCCACCTTGGCGGTCAAGGCGTCGGTCACGGAATAGCGCAGGGCTCCCGTAAAGGAATGCAGATCCATGAAGGTGGCATTGACGGTGTTTGCTTGGGGTGCCGCACCGATCTGCGTGGTATCGCGCGCATATTGGCCCACGACTTCCACCCCAAAGCGATCACGTTCCAGACCCAATCCCATCTGGCCAGTAGAACGTGCCGAGTTGTTGCCCGCCATGCCGCCCAAACCGTACATGGCATTCAGATCCACGCCATAGAACTTGTTGGAGTACTTCACCGCATTATCCACACGGGCGCTATCCGTGGCGCCACCGCCACCGTAGAAGCCCGAGAAGTTGATGGGCGAGAACATCTGGGCATTGACCGGATCATAACCGCCCGCCGTAGAGGTGATGACATCCAGATCCAGACTGTTTTGACGTCCGAAGGTGAGGGCACCATATTCGGTATTGCTCAAGCCCACAAAGGCGTTGCGGCCAAAGAGCTGATTGTTCAAGCTGGTGTCGGCAATCATGTTGGTGCTGGGAGTTCCGCACAGATTGGAACCGGCCGTTTTGGGTTGGCAGGAACCCGCCAGGGCCGAAGTGCCCAAGGCGCCGGTGCCCAAGCTAAATGCCGATTCCATCTGGAAGAAGGCCTTGTTACCATTGCCCAGATCTTCCCACCCCTTCACGCCCCAACGGGTTTGCTTTTCACCGCCGTTCATCATGCCCACGCTGGTACCCAGATGCTGCGCCGGGGATCCTGTAGGAACCACACCGGTCACAAAGGTGGGGCTAAAGTCGCCGGAATGGGTTTCCGAGGCCACGCCCACATCCAGGATACCGTACAGGGTAACATCTGCTTGGGCCAGGCCCGACACCGCCGTCAAGGCGGCCAACGCTACGAGTGATTTTTTCATTGGTATTGCTCCATATAGTTATGTCGTCACTGGTGTAACAACAAGATAAAAATTGTCATCCAGTTCACCTGAGAGAACCCTTTAAACCACAAAACAGCCAGTGGAGAAGGACTCAGAGACAGGCTCCTGAGATCGTAACATATTTTTTCAAAAAACCGGGGTGACCATTGATTTTTGTCAAATTTACAGGTCAGAACGTTGTATTTTTACAACGATCACCACTAACCCGTTGCGAATTACGCAAAATCAATCTCGTTTCTGGGGTGTTTCTTACTGAGGGGAGATGCTAGAGGGGTTTGATGAAACTTTTGTTACAACTGCGGTTTTTTTAACAAATGCCCGACAAGCGTTTCATTTTTACAACACAGCGTTCCCGAATGGGGCTCACGCCCACTTAGGTAGCGGGTGGTTCGTCAAATACGTCCTTGTCATGAATCAGGCTGAAGACGACTGGCACAAAAATGAGAGTGGCCACCGTAGCCAGCATCAAGCCTCCAATCACAGCCCGTCCCAAGGGTGCGTTCTGCTCCCCACCCTCGCCCATGCCAAAGGCCATGGGCGCCATGCCAATGATCATGGCCAAAGCCGTCATCAGCACCGGGCGAAAGCGGGAAAACCCCGCTTCCACGGCAGCTTGAATGGCATTTTTGGTCTCCTTGAGACGTTCACGGGCAAAGCTCACCACCAAAATACTGTTGGCTGTCGCCACTCCCATGCACATGATGGCCCCAGTCAACGCCGGAACCGACAGGGTGGTATGGGTAGAAAAGAGCATCCACACAATCCCGGCCAAGGCCGCAGGCAAAGCCGTAATGATCACGAATGGGTCGAGCCAGGACTGAAAGTTCACCACAATCAACAGGTAGATCAACACCACCGAAGCCACCAACCCAAACAGCAGTCCGGTAAAGGAGCTTTCCATGATAGGCACCTGACCCAGCACCTGCACGGTGGCTCCGCGGGGCATACTTTGAACGGTGGCGTCCACCAGACGGTGAATATCTGCCGCCACCGATCCCAAATCCATGCCCTGGGTGGTGGCAAAAATATCAAAGGAGGGTTGAATGGCGTAATGCGTCACCACGGCATCTCCCCGATCGCGATGAATGGTGGCCAGCCCCCCTAGTATTTGCATGCTGGCAGCATGGGTGGAGGTAATAGGCACATTTTCCAGTGCGGATAGACTGTCGGTTCGATACTGCGGCGTTTGAACCACGATGGGGTAAGACACCCCGTTGCGTGGATTAAGCCAGAACGTGGGTGCAATTTGCCCACTCCCGGAAAGAGTAGCCACCAGACTGTTGGTGACATCG
>DAIDKJ010000077.1 GCA_027450105.1 Ferrovum sp. | reverse complement strand
CCCGCCATGCCTCACGCTTCTGTATCCTGCCCGCAGCACAATCGCCCGCCCAGTTGTGGAGCCTGATCGAACAACAACTGAGTATGCGCTTTTCATGATCTATCCTTGGTTGCAACAGGCTTTCGAGCGTTTTCAACAAGGCCCACCGCCCCAGGCACTGCTGGTTTCCGGACCCAGGGGCATGGGCATTTCCGTCTTTGCGCACCAGGTGGTGCAGGGACTGTTTTGCGAGCGCCCCACAGCGAACCGATCCGGTTGTGGAGCTTGCTCTCCTTGTCAATGGATCATGGCGGGGTCACATCCGGATTTTCGTTTGCTGGAGCCGGAATCTGCCGTGGCAACCGGATCAGAAATCCCTCGCTTCGGGGGGGTCGAGGAAAACCGCTCCGGATCAGGTAGCGTCTGGATTACGGTAGATGCCGTTCGATCCCTGAACGACTTTCTGGTATTGAGCACCCACCGCACAGGGTATCGTGTGGTCCTCGTGGACCCGGCCGAAGCGCTCAATCCCAGCGCAGCCAATGCCTTGCTCAAGGTCCTGGAAGAGCCACGCCCGGGAACCATCTTCATGCTGGTGAGCGAGCGCCCCACCCGGATACCCGCCACGATATTAAGCCGCTGCCAACACTTGAAGCTGGGCCTACCGGCACCCCGGTTGGCGCTGGCGTGGCTGGAATCCCAATCGATCCCCAACGCCGAACACTGGCTTGCCCTGGCCGGGCAAGCCCCACTGGAAGCGCAGCGTTTGGCGCTGCAGGATCAGGGGGAGCGCAGTGCCTGGCTCCAGGCGTTTACAGGGGGCCAACTGACGCTGATTCAACTCTCCGAGCAAACCGCCAAATTACCATTACCCGAGTGGCTGGACTGGCTGCAACGCTGGGTCTTTGATCTGATCGAATTCAAATCCTTGGGTCAGGTTCGCTACCATCTGGCGTTTTCGGCTCAAGTGGCTCGCATGAGTGAACGATTTTCGCTACTCGACCTGCTGGCCTGGGAAATGTCCTTGCGCGAGGGACGGCGCCTGATGCAGCATCCGCTCAACCCACGCTTGCTGGCCGAACAACTGTTACTGCCGTGTTACCCTTCCCACTGAGCGGATCCGGTTACAGTAAATTGCTTCGCAAGGCGCGCTGATCATGCAATAATCAGATTTTACGCTTTGCTTTTACCATGTTTGTCGACTCCCACTGCCATCTGGATTTTCCCGAACTGCGCACCCGCTTGCCTCAAATCGAAAGCGCCATGGTGCAAAATCAGGTGACACACGCCCTTTGTATTGCCGTTCAACCCGATACCCTGAACGATGTCTTGCAAGTCTCCCAATGGAATCCCCACTGGTACGCCACCGTCGGCGTTCACCCGGACTACGAATTACCCCGCGAACCTACCCAGGAAGAGCTGTACACCTGGGCCCAACACCCCAAAGTGATAGGTATTGGTGAAACCGGCCTGGATTATTTCCGTTTGCTGGAACGCCCGGAATGGCAGCGAGAGCGTTTTCGCACTCATATCCGTGCCGCCCGGGCAACGGGTAAACCACTGATCATCCATACCCGCTCTGCCGCCGAAGATACCCTGCGCATCATGCAGGAAGAAGACGCTGCCGCCGTGGGTGGGGTCATGCATTGCTTTACCGAAACCCTGGAAGTGGCAGAAGCGGCCATGGCCATGGGCTTTCTGATTTCTTTTTCGGGCATTGTAACCTTCAAAAATGCCCAGGCCCTCAAAGCGCTAGCTCGTACCATTCCTCTGGAACGCATGCTGATCGAAACGGATTCCCCCTATCTGGCCCCAACGCCCTACCGGGGAAAAACCAATGAGCCCGCTTTCGTGCGTCATGTGGCCCAGGAAATCGCTCTACTGCGGGGGATTTCCGTGGAACAGGTGGGTTTGCACACCAGTCAGAATTTCTTCGAATTATTTCGGGTGGCGGCTTGATATACTTGCGTTTCAGGTCCACTTGGCATCTTGGCTTGGCACCTCAGGGCAGCCAGGAAACGAGACGGAAATTTGGGCCGTCGGTGGGCGTCGTTTATTTTTCAAGAACTGGAGATTTTCATGGATTCAACCCTGGAGCGACGTGAATTCATCAAGCGCGTCCTGCTTGCTGGTGGCGGGTTTGCCTTGCAATGGAGCGCCCCGCTCGAGGCACAGGCTGAGTCCCCGCAGTCTTTTTCCCCCAATCCCTGGGTGCGTATCGAGGCCAATGGCCACGTGACGATTCTGGTGGATAAATCCGAGATGGGGCAGGGGGTGATGACTGCCTTACCCATGATCCTGGCCGAAGAAATGGACTTGGACTGGTCCATGATCCATGTGGAGTTTGCTCCGGCCGCACCAGAATATGCGCATCCCTGGTTTCATACCCAGGCCACCGGGGGTTCCACGTCGGTACGCGCCATGTGGCAACCCTTGCGCCAGGCAGGAGCCACGGCCCGCGAGTTATTGCGTGCTGCTGCGGCCCAGCAGTGGAATCTCCCGCCCGAACAGATCAAGATCAGTCAGGGTGTGCTGCAAGCCGGCGTGCATCGTGCCACCTTTGCCGATATGGTCCCGCACACCGCACACTTACCCGTTCCACATACGGTTACGCTCAAGTCTCCCGACACTTTCCATTTGATTGGAAAACCCACTCATCGCCTGGATAGCCTGCCCAAAACAACGGGTAGTGCCGCTTTCGGTCTGGATAAACGCCTTCCCGGATTACTCACCGCCGTGGTGGCGCGTCCGCCTGTTCTGGGTTCAAGTCTCCTGCACTACGATGCCAGCATTGCCCTCAAACAACCGGGGGTGCGTTTCGTGTTGCCGGTGCAATCGCCCACGGGGCAAGGATTGGCCGTATTGGCAGATACCACCTGGCATGCCATGAAGGCCCGTGATCTGTTGCACATCCAATGGGATGAAAGCGCGCATAAAACACGTTCCACGGCTTCCTTGCGCCAGGAGATGGCTCGCCTGCTGGATTCTGGAGAAAGCGCCAAAATTGCCTTGCAACGCACCAGCACTCCGGCAATTCCCGAACCCTCGGGCACGACGACGCTGCAGGCGCGTTATGAGGCGCCCTATCTGGCACATGCGCCCATGGAACCCATGAACTGTACTGCCTGGGTTCAGCCCGACCGCGTGGATTTATGGGTTGGCACGCAGGCTCAAGGTCCTAATCAGCAATTGGCAGCCAAACTGACCGGGTTGGCGCCGCAACAGGTGAATGTCCATACCCAGTTTTTGGGTGGGGGTTTTGGCCGTCGATTTGCTCCTGATTTCGTGACCGAAGCCGTGAGTCTGTCGCGTGATGCCGGGGCTCCGGTCAAAGTGCTCTATACCCGTGAAGACGACATGCAGGCGCAATACTATCGGCCCATGGCGCTGTGTCAGATGGACGCCAAACTAGATGCCAAAGGCCAGATCCTGCACTATTCCATTCACACGGCCTGCGATTCCATCGCTCTGGGCACTGGATTTGAATCCGCCATCATCGACAAAGGCATCGACAGGACTTCGGTGGAAGGGTTGGCTGACATTCCCTACCACTTGCCTGACTTTCAAGTGCGCTGGACGCCCTTTGCCCCAGGGGTGCGCGTGTGGTTCTGGCGCTCGGTGGGGCATACCCAAAACAGTTTTTTTTCCGAGTCCTTCATGGACGAAATGGCCCACGCGGCCGGGGCCGACCCCTTCGAGTATCGGCGGGCTCTGCTTACCCAAACTCCGCGGGCTAAAGCCGTTCTGGAACGCGTGGCCCAGGAATCCGGATGGGGGCAGCCTCTACCAGCAGGGCGGGCACGGGGCATCGCCCTGGTGGAATCCTTTGGCAGTATCGTGGCTGAAGTGGCGGAGGTTTCCCTGGAGCAAGGGCAACCCCGCGTACATCGGGTCACCATCGCGGCAGATATCGGCACCGTGGTCAACCCGGACATTGCCGCGGCGCAAATGGAAGGCGCCATGATTTATGGGTTGGGTGCCGCGTTGTATGGCGAAATCACTTTTACCGACGGCAAAATCGATCAATCCAATTTCCACGATTACCCGCTGCTGCGCTTGACGGCCATGCCGCAGGTGTCCGTGCACTTCGTGCCTTCCTCCGAGCCCCCCGGCGGGGTGGGTGAACCGGGTACGCCGCCGATTGCACCGGCCGTATGCAATGCCTTGTTCCGCCTAACAGGCAAGCGGATTCGTTCCCTCCCATTGGCGCGGCAAACTCTGTAATCATCATGCGTAAATCCTTGCTGGATATCAGCGCCATGCACGCCCGTGGTGAAAAAATCGCCATGTTGACGTGCTACGACTCCAGTTTTGCCCGGGTGTTGGAGCAAGCCGGAGTGGACATGCTGCTCATTGGTGATTCGCTGGGCATGGTGGTTCAAGGTCACGACTCCCCTATCCCGGTGAGCATTGGGGATATTGCCTATCACACGGCCTGCGTGGCCCGCGGTTCGGAATCCGTATTCATTCTGGCGGATATGCCTTTTGGCAGTTCCCAGGTTACGCCCCAGGAAACCTTTCGCAACGCCGCTGAATTGATGCGCGCCGGGGCCCAGATGGTAAAAATCGAAGGGGGCCGAGAAATGGCAGCCACCGTGGAATTCCTTGTCAGCCGTGGCATTCCGGTCTGCTCCCACGTGGGACTGACCCCTCAGTCCGTGCACCAGATGGGAGGGTTCAAGGTACAAGGGCGGGATAGTGCAGCGGCAGAGCGCATCATCGAGGATGCCAAAGCCCTCGAGGCAAGTGGCGCCAGTATCCTGCTCATGGAGGCCATCCCGCGAAGCCTGGCAGATCGTCTATGCGATGCGGTCAAACTTCCCACTATCGGGATTGGTGCGAGTGCCCGTTGCAGCGGTCAGGTGTTGGTGATTTATGACATGCTGGGTCTGGGTGCGTATATTCCCCCCCGGTTTGTACGCCCTTTCATTCAAGAGACGGGATCCATCGAGGCCGCAGTAAAACTGTATGTGGCCGAGGTCAAATCGGGACGTTTTCCAGGGCCAGAGCATTGTTACGGTTCTTGAGATGCAGTCTGCTGCGCTCACGCCCTGGCCACCCAATCCGGATTGGCAGGCGTATTGACTTGGGGAAGCCTCTGATGCGCTGTTCTCTGTTGCTGCGTGGGGTTGGCTTCTGCCTGATTGGTCTGGGTCCCTATGGACTGGCTTGCGGTCAACCTCTAACGCTCTCCGAGGGCCCACACGCGCTGCCCCAACCCGCTCAGACCGCTTTGGCCACAACCGGTTTCAGTCTCACCTTGAATCAGGCCAAGGCCTACGCCGTGGCCCATCAAACCACGGTATTGTTGGCCCAGGAACAATTGAACGAAAGCGCGGATCGGGCCCGGGAAGTGCGTGCAGGGCTTTTACCCAGCATGGAATTCAAAACTTACCAGATTCGTCAAACCGAAAACTTGAAAGCCCTTGGTTTCAACTTGCCCGGATTACCAGTGGTCATCGGACCCTTCGACACCTTCGATGCCCGTGTTCGGTTGACGCAACGCGTGTTTGATCTCACTCAGATTTACTCTGTCCAGGCGGCCAATGATGCCGTAGAAGCAACCCGCTGGCGTACTCTGGCCACCGAACAACAAGTGGCGGGTGCTGCAGCTTTGGCTTATGTGGAACTGCTGCGCAGCCGTGCCAGCGTGGTTGCGGCCCAAGCCAACCAGACCTTGGCGCAGCACCTGTTACAACTAGCCAAGGACCAGCAGGGAGCTGGTTTATCCACCGGGGTGGATGTGGTCCGCGCCGAAAATGCGCTATCCCGCAATGCCCTGTATCTGCGCCAGGCCAGGCAGTTGGAGAGTTCGGCGGATACCCGATTGCACCGTGCGCTGGGGATTGAGATGCAAACGACGTTGTGGTTGACGGATTCGTTGGAAGTGGCTGCGGGTGAAGTCGCCTCAATCCCACCCGAAGCCCAGACCATCCAACAAGCCCTGGAATCCCGACCCGAATTGCAGGCACTGCAACAGGTGGTCCAGCAGCGCCAGAAGGAGCGCCGCGCCGCACTGGCAGAAAACGTTCCGGCGTTCAGTCTGTCCGGAGACCTGGGTTCCAGCGGGGTCAATCCCACCCACTACGACTACCGCACCTATAGTTATGGGATTCAGATGACGTTGCCACTGGCTCAGGGCGGTGCCATGAATGCCCGTGAGGATGCGGCCCATAGCCGCGAACGGCAGGCCGAACTGGCTCTGCTGGATACCCGCCAGCAGGTGGAAGAAGACGTGCGCCTGGCGCTCATTGCTTTGCAAACCAGTCAAGAGCAGATGCAGACGGCGCAAACCGGTCTCACGCTCGCTTTGCGCTTGGAAGAACAAGCCCAGGATCGTTTCTCCAGCGGAGTGGCAGATAATCTGGAGTTGGTGGACGCCCAGACCAATCTCGCCAGCGCACGCAGCACCTGGATCGACGCCGAGGCGGCTTGGCGCATGGCGCGCATCAACCTGGATCTGGCCTATGAGCGCCGACCGCACATGCACATCGTTGACGCCTATATGCAGGAGGCGTTCGGCGACCGTGGCGAACCGGCGCAGAAACAGCAGCAACTGGCTTTCT
>DAIDKJ010000076.1 GCA_027450105.1 Ferrovum sp. | reverse complement strand
GGGATAGAAAACCTGATCCTTCTTAATGACACCACGTGCAAGATATTCAAGGTTAACTTGATGGACAATCCCTATTCCAGGTGGAACAACTTGAAATGTGTCAAACGCCTGCATACCCCACTTCATGAATTTGTAGCGCTCTCCATTGCGCTGAAATTCCAGTGCCATGTTGTCAGCCAAGGCAGTGGGTGTATTGTAATGATCCACCTGAACCGAATGGTCCACAACCAGATTGACCGGGACCAGGGGTTCGATCCGCTTGGGGTCCTTACCCAGGTCCTTGGCCACATTGCGCATGGCGGCCAGATCAGCTAGCAGGGGCACGCCGGTAAAGTCTTGTAAAACGACCCGGGCTACCACGAAGGGGATTTCTTCGGTGCGCGGCGCATTGGGTTTCCAGTTGGCCAGTTCACGCACATGATTTTCCGTGATGCGCTTTCCATCATAGTGACGCAATACGGCTTCCAGTACGATGCGAATCGATACGGGCAAGCGTGAGACGGGGGCAACCCCCGCGGTTTCCAGGGCAGGAATGGCGTAATAGGTTCCAGTGCCATTGGCCAGAGGAAAGGTTTTACGGGAATCGAACAGATTATGACTCATGAGATCTCCTTGGCTGGCCTCAAATGACGAACAAATCGACAAATTCATGCACGGGGGTATTTTCCAATCGGGCCTGATCCAGCGCCAAGGCTAAAATGGCCTGCTGTTGTCGAGCGGGAAAGCGTCGTGCCAGATTGGTGCGGAACTTGGCTTCCAGATGGGGGATCCCTTCGGCGCGACGACGACGATGGCCGATGGGGTATTCTACGACTACGTTCTCGGTATGTGTGCCATCCTTGAAGAAAATTTGAATGGCGTTGGCAATGGAACGTTTGTTCGGATCCAGATAATCCCGGCTGTAGTCTGCATTTTCCACGCAGGTCATCTTGTCGCGCAAAAGATCGATACGAGGGTCGCTAGCCACGCTGTCTTCGTAATCGGCTGCGGTCAACCGTCCAAAAATCAGGCCGATGGCACTCATGTATTGAATACAGTGGTCACGGTCGGCAGGATTGTTGAGTGGTCCTTTTTTGTCGATGATCCGGATTGCGGATTCATGGGTGGTGATGACCACTCGGTCGATATCATCGAGCCGGTTCTTCACCTGATCGTGCAGCTTGAGCGCACATTCCACGGCGGTCTGGGCGTGAAATTCAGCCGGGAATGAAATTTTGAACAGCACGTTTTCCATGACATAGGTGCCATAGGGGCGCTGGAATTTGAATGGTTGCCCCTTGAACAGGACATCGTAAAACCCCCAGGTTTTTGCGGTGAGTACCGAGGGATAGCCCATTTCACCCTTTTGTGCCATCAGCGCCAAACGTACGGCGCGGCTGGTGGCATCTCCGGCTGCCCAGGATTTGCGTGAACCGGTATTGGGCGCATGGCGATATGTGCGCAGGCTTTGTCCGTCAACCCAGGCCAGGGAAACCGCATTGACGATTTCATCGAAACTCAACCCCAGCATTTTTGCCACCACGGCCGTGGAAGCCACTTTGACCAGCAGAACATGGTCCAGACCCACACGATTGAAGCTGTTTTCCAGGGCGAGTACACCCTGGATTTCATGCGCCTTGATCATGCCTTCCAGGACGGTGCGCATGGTTAGGGGAGACTTGCCAACAGCCACTTGGTTGCGCGAGAGCCAATCGGCAGTGGCTAGAATCCCACCCAGATTGTCGGAGGGATGACCCCATTCGGCAGCCAGCCAGGTGTCGTTGAAATCCAGCCAGCGAATCATGCAACCGATGTTGAATGCGGCATGCACGGGATCCAGCTGAAACTGCGTGCCGGGAACCTTGGCTCCATGGGGTACGATGGTTCCGGGAACGATGGGGCCCATGAGTTTGGTGCAAGCCGGATAGGACAGGGCTTCCAGTCCACAGCCAAGGGTATCGATGAGACAATTGCGTGCGGTGGTCAGAGCCTCCTGGGAGTCGATGGGGAACTGATCCACATAACGGGCGATATCCACCAAAACCTGATCGGGTTCTGGGCGGACGTTGGATAGGGGTGCAGACATGGGGCCTCCTGAAACAAAATGAGTGGCGGGTCAACACCGTGGGCTCCACCGGAGCCCACGGGACGGTATCAACGCAGATCGATGGGGACGAAGGTGCGCGGTTCGGGCCCGGTGTAGTTGGCACTGGGACGAATGATCTTGTTGTCCAGGCGTTGTTCGATGACATGAGCAGACCAGCCACTCGTCCGGGAAATGACGAATAGCGGTGTAAACATGGGAGTGGGGACTCCCATCATGTGATAGCTGGAAGCGCTGTACCAGTCCAGATTGGGGAACATCTTTTTTTCTTCCCACATGATTTTTTCGATGCGCTCGGAAATTTCGAACAAGGTCATGTAGCCGGCTTCCGAACACAGACCGCGCGAGACTTCCTTGATGATCTGGTTACGGGGGTCGCTGATGGTATAGACCGGATGCCCAAAGCCAATGATGATCTCCTTGGCGGCCACGCGTTGGCGAATATCGGCTTCGGCTTCATCGGCCGAATGATAGCGGCGAATGATATCCATGGCCACTTCGTTGGCACCACCATGTTTGGGGCCGCGCAAGGCGCCGATTCCGGAGGTGATGCAGGAATACATGTCCGACAGGGTACCCGAGGTGACACGGGCCGCAAAGGTGGAAGCATTGAATTCATGTTCGGCGTAGAGCACGAGGGAGGTGTCCAGGGCTTTTTCCTGGCTGCGTGAGGGCGGCTTGCCATGCAACAGATGCAAAAAATGACCGGCGATGGTTTCGTCGTCGGTTTCCACGTCAATGGCGATTCCAGAATGAGAATAGTGATACCAGTACAACAGCATGGAGCCGAAACTGGCCATCAAACGGTCGGCAATGTCGCGTGCCCCGTTGATATTATGGTCTTCTTTTTCAGGAAGGACGGTGCCTAGTACCGAGCAACCAGTGCGTAACACATCCATGGGGTGAGCGGCGGCCGGAATCTGCTCCAGAACAGCCTGAACTGGGGCAGGCAGGCCGCGCAGGGCCTTGAGTTTTTTGCGGTAATGGCGCAATTCGGCTTCGCTGGGAAGGTGGTCATGCACCAGCAGATGAGCCACTTCTTCAAACGTGGCATGGCGCGCCAAATCCAGAATGTCATAACCGCGATAATGTAAATCGTTACCACTGCGCCCAACGGTGCAGATGCCGGTATTGCCGGCAACGACGCCAGACAAGGCTACGGATTTCTTGGGTTTGGCCGTAGAAGTGACAGGGGTTTCGGTGCTCATTCATTTCTCCTCGTGAGAAAAAAGTTGATCCAGTTTTTGTTCGTAGGCGTGGTAATCCAGAAATTCATACAATTCAGAGCGGGTCTGCATCAGTTCCAAAACCCCTTTTTGCGTGCCGTCGCGGCGGATCGCTTGATAGACCTTCAAGGCGGCGGCATTCATGGCGCGATAGGCGCTACAGCAATACAAAATGATGTCCACACCGGCGCCGGCCAGTTCAGCCTGTTCATACAGGGGGGTGGAACCAAATTCAGTGATATTGGCCAGAATGGGCACCTTGACGGCCTGCTTGAAGCGCCGGTACATATCCAGTTCGGTCATGGCCTCCGGAAAGATCATGTCCGCACCCGCTTCCACACAAGCCTGGGCACGTTCGATGGCGGCTTCCAGTCCTTCTACGGCCAGGGCATCGGTGCGCGCCATGACCACGAACTGGCTGTCGGTGCGCGCGTCTACGGCAGCTTTGACCCGGTCCACCATTTCCGTTTGGGAAACAATGGCTTTACCGGGGCGATGTCCGCAGCGCTTGCTTTGCACCTGATCTTCGATATGCATACCGGCAGCACCCGCGCGGGTCAGACTGCGAACGGTGCGGGCAATGTTGAAAGCGCCACCCCAACCGGTGTCGGCGTCCACCAGAAGGGGTAAATGACATCGATCCGTGATGCGCTGCACATCGGTCAGCACGTCTTCCATGGTGCTGATTCCCAGATCGGGCATGCCCAGGGAGTTGGCGGCCACGCCCCCCCCGGATAAATAGATCGCCTTGTAACCAGTGGCTTCAGCCATGCGTGCCACGTAGGCGTTGATAGCCCCCACCAATTGCAGGGGGAATTCGGTTTGCACTGCAAGACGGAAGCGCTGGCCTGCTGATGTTGAATTGCTCATGGGACCTCCTTCGGGGCTGGAAACGATATTTTCCCAGTGACGGATCGATGTTAAGGTGCTATGCTCTTCATGTCAAGTAACATATAACTTATATAAGATATAACACAGTGGACATCAATAAAATGCACGTGATAAACTCCCGTTCACAGGAAGATGCCATGACTAATGCTTCGTCACCCAGCTTCAGACCCCTCTATGACCAGATCAAGATTCTGATCACGCAGAGCCTCATTGCCGGTGAGTGGCGGCCTGGCGATGCCATTCCCAGCGAAATCGATCTGGCCAATCGCTTCAAGGTCAGCCAGGGTACGGTGCGCAAGGCCATTGATGAGTTGGCTGCAGAAAACATCCTGATTCGTCGTCAAGGCAAGGGTACCTTCGTGGCCAGCCATTCACAGGAGCGCTCATCCACCCGCTTTTTGCGCATCAGTCGGGATGACGGCTTGTCGGAATACCCTGAAAGCCGTTTGTTGTCTGTTTCGCGCACCCGAGCCCCCGAAGAGAGCGCGCGGTTGCTGGATTTGCGCACCGGGGCCAGTATTTTTGTGATCAAGCGACTGCTGTCCTTCGAGCATTCCCCCCGCATTTTTGATGAAATCCATATTCCGGCAGCGATTTTCAAGGGCCTCGATGAACCCATGATGCGGGCCTATGCGGGATCTCTGTACAGCTTTTTCGAAACGCATTTCGGGATTGCCATGATTCGCGCCGAAGAGCATATCAAGGCCGTTGGCGCGGGGGAGGAAGCCGCCCTGTTGTTGAACCAGGAACGCGGGGCTTCCTTGCTGCAAATCGATCGCGTGGCCTTTACCTATGGTGATCGTCCGGTAGAATGGCGGCGGGGTTTGTGTTTTACTGACCGCTATTCTTATGTCACGGAGATGAGTTGATCACCTCCACAGCGTGCTGTGTTTTGTTGAACCAACGCCTTGCGGGCCCTTCTAACGACGCAAGGTAAACGAGGGTACCCATGGAAATCAAAGCGACCAAAGCCAGACCAAAAAACCTGGATCTCACCTCCATCCAGTTGCCGTTACCGGGCATCGTGTCCATTTTGCATCGGGCAAGCGGTGCACTCCTGTTTCTGGTGGGCATCCCCCTCCTGCTCTCTCTGCTCCGGCAATCCCTTCAATCCAATGGCACCTACGAGGCATTACTGCAGGGTTTGCAACAGCCTTTGGTCAAACTCGTCCTGGTGGGGTTGATCTGGGCGTTCTGGCATCATTTTTGTGCCGGGCTGCGTTTTTTGCTGCTGGACATGCATAAGGGGGTGCGCATCGAAAGCGCGCGTAGCAGCAGTCGCTGGGTATTGATCGTCAGCTTGCTGCTGACGGTCCTTTCGGGAGTCGCGTTATGGTAAATCGTGTAGTGGTGGGCGCCCATTACGGGCTTCGGGACTGGCTGTTACAGCGGATTACCGCAGTGATCATGGCCTTGTATGCCGTGGGATTCCTGGCTTGTATCCTGCCGCGTATGCCTTTGGGCTACGCGGGTTGGCACGCCTGGTTTGCTTTGCTTCCGGTGAAGATCATGACCCTGCTGTTTCTGCTTTCCCTGTTTTACCATGCCTGGGTTGGGGTTCGAGATATTTTCATGGATTACATCAAACCCTTCGGATTACGTCTTTTCCTGCAATCGGGCGTGATCTTGATGTTGCTGGTGTATGCCCTGTGGGCGGCCGATATTCTTTGGAGCATTTGACATGGCGTTACCAAAACAGACTTTCGATGCAGTCATTGTAGGAGGAGGAGGGTCCGGGTTACGGGCAGCCTTGCAGCTGTCCGAAGCCGGCCACCACGTGGCAGTTTTTTCCAAGGTGTTTCCCACGCGTTCGCATACGGTTGCGGCCCAGGGAGGAATCGGCGCGTCCTTGGGGAACATGCAGGAAGACCACTGGCTATGGCACATGTATGACACCATCAAAGGCTCTGACTACCTGGGTGACCAGGATGCCATCGAGTTCATGTGTCGCAAGGCGGCCGAGGTGGTCTACGAGCTGGAACATTTTGGCATGCCCTTCGATCGCAATGCCGATGGCACCATCTATCAGCGCCCTTTTGGGGGACATTCCCAAAATTTTGGCGAGCGCCCGGTACAACGCGCCTGTGCAGCCGCTGACCGTACGGGTCATGCCATGCTGCATACCCTCTATCAGCGCAATGTGCGTGCGCGCTGCCAGTTCTTTGTGGAATGGATGGCCTTGGACCTGATTCGTGACCATGAGGGCGCTGTGGTGGGAATCATCGCCTTGGAAATGGAAACCGGTCAGGTCGTCATTTTTCAGACCAAATCCGTGATTCTGGCCACCGGTGGGGCAGGACGGATTTTTCAGTCCAGCACCAATGCCGTCATCAACACCGGGGATGGCTTTG
>DAIDKJ010000075.1 GCA_027450105.1 Ferrovum sp. | reverse complement strand
GGCGCTGTCGTGCTGCCCAACGGCACCGGCAAGACCCGCCGGGTTCTGGTGTTCGCCAAGGATGCCAAGGTGGACGAGGCCAAGGCTGCCGAAGCCAAACGCATGGCCGAGGAGCAACTCAAAAACAACGGCGCATCTATCGACTACGCTCGGGCTGAGGCCGAGCTGGCGGATGCCATCGGGCAGTTGGCCACCATCAAGAAATACCGTAAAACAGGTCACTGATCCCGGTGCCCGAAGAGACGGTCACAACGCCATTACAAGCGGTCGTTCTGGCCGCAGGCCAGGGCAAACGCATGAACTCCCGTTTGCCCAAAGTCCTTCATCCCTTGGCAGGACGCCCCATGCTGGAGCATGTGCTGCACGCCGTGCAGGCGCTGCAGCCAGAGAAAATCGTCGTGGTGTATGGCCATGGTGCTCAAGCGTTACACCAAGTCTTTGCCGCAGCGCCCGTGACCTGGGCCTTACAACCGGAGCAGCGCGGCACCGGCCATGCGCTGCTCCAGGCCGCTCCCCACATGCACTCAGAAGGGACCGTTCTGGTTCTCTATGGCGACGTCCCCCTGTTGCAGAGCACTACCTTGAGCCGTCTGGTTGCGCGCTGCCATGGACAACACCTGGTATTGCTTACCCAACAGCTGGAGGACCCTACGGGTTACGGGCGTATTCTGCGTACCAACCAGGGGGAGGCGTGTGGCATCCGGGAAGAGAAAGACGCTACGGTAGAGGAGCGTGCCATCACAGAGGTCAATACAGGCATCATGGCGCTTCCTGCGGCCCATATGACCCAGTGGCTACGGGCCTTGAATTGTGCCAACGCCCAGCAGGAATACTATCTCACCGATGTGGTGGCACAAGCCGTGGAACAAGGCGTGCAAGTGCTCACTGTCACGCCCGAATTTTCCTGGGAGGCCATGGGCGTCAACACCCAATCCCATCTGGCGCAGTTGGAGCGAATCTATCAACTGGAGCAGGCCCGGCGGTTGATGGAAGCTGGCGTGCACCTGGCCGATCCGGCACGCATCGACGTGCGGGGTACGTTACACTGCGGTCAGGATGTTCAAATCGATGTGGGCTGTATCTTTGAAGGGCAGGTCACGCTGGAGGATGGGGTTCAGGTGGGCGCCCATTGCGTTTTGCGTGATTGCCACGTGGCCGCGGAAACTGTGCTGCAAACCTATTGCCATCTGGATGGGGTACAAGTCGGCACGGCCAATCGTCTGGGGCCTTACGCGCGTCTGCGACCTGGCGCGATCACAGGATCAGGGGTCCACGTGGGCAATTTCGTGGAAGTAAAAAATACTTCCTTGGGGGACCACACCAAGGCCAATCATCTCACGTATCTGGGCGATGCCACCGTTGGGCGTGGTGTCAACATTGGAGCGGGAACCATTACCTGCAATTACGATGGGGTCAACAAGCACCACACCACGATTGGTGACGATGTCTTCATTGGGTCGGACACGCAATTGGTGGCACCTGTCACTGTGGAGCAGGGAGCAACGATTGGCGCCGGCTCTACCATTGTCAGCCGGGCGCCAGGGCACCAGTTGACCTTGTCCCGTTCCAAACAAGTCACCATTCCCCGGTGGCAACGCCCCACTCGCAAAAAAACCTGACTTACTGCCCACACCCACACCGGTTACACCCGCTCTCGAGAGCGCAAATCACTGTCCTTTTTCGCGGGTAGCCAGTTGAATCAAATCATCCAATACCGGAAACAAGGCCGTGTTGCTCCCCGTCATACTGGGTTCCGTACGGTATTTGCCATCCACGATCACGGTGGGAACGGCATCAACGCCATAGGACATGGCTTTCTGATCACCCCGTTGCACTTTCGACTGCACGGTAAACGAGTGATAGGTATCGATGAACTTTTGACGATTGATCCCCTGTTTCGCCATCCAGTCGAACAGGGTATCCTCAGAGGTCAAGTCGATGTGTTCCTTGTGCAGAGCCGTAAAAATTTTTTCATGAACCAGATCCACTTGGTTGAGTGCTTCCAGAGTGTAGTAGGCACGCGCCAGAGTCGCCCATTGTGCGCGACCAAAACTCACCGGAATCCGCTTATACACAACATTGGCCGGAAGCTTTTTGGCCCAGGGCTCGATTTGGGGGGCCAAACTGCTGCAATGCGGACAGGCATAGGAAAATACTTCGATGACCTCGACCTTGCGCGGGTTATCCGTAGGTTGCGCGGGATTGATCCGAACATAATCGTGATCCAGCACGGCACCGAAGGCACTGCTGCTGGCCAGAAAGCCCAGAATGATCCAGCTTTTGAGTCGATTCAAGAGTCCTTGCATCATCGGTATCCTTTTTCAAAGAAGGGTGACGGCATCAACCGTCATAAAAAGGCTTGTACTGTAACAGGCCTGAGCAATGAAATCGTGACAAATCTTGTCGGGCTCGGCGCACGCAACGGTGGCGTCATTGGTCCTGTCTACTGAAGCCGGTCCGGTCTCTGGCACGATAAGCGGCCAGCCGGTCAAGAGAGATCGATTCATGGGGGATGGCAAGAAGAGCCCATGGTTTAGCGGGTTTTAAGGGAGTTGCCATGGGTAATGCTGGTGGGAATCCCGTTGTTTTTGAGGGTGGCCACCAGGGTGCGGACCTCGTCGATGGTTGTCAGGGGTCCTAAGCGAACACGATATAGCGGTTTTTCACCCGCCTCAGGGGACAAAACGGTAGCTTCCAAACCCAGAAGCGCCAAATGGGCGCGCTGGTTTTCGGCATCCGATGCACTGCCAAAGGCTCCGGTCTGAACGAACCAGGGGGCCGTGCTGCTTGCCAATTCTTCGCTGGATGAGGCTGGTGCCGAAGCATTCTTGCTCTTGCCTGGTCCTGTGGCGGCTGGGTGTTGCTCAAGTACCGGCTTGGCGCTTAAGGGAACGTCAGCTGGACTGGATGCAGCAGGTGACGGGGAATCCGTGGCAGGTGCATGCCCGGAATCCGGTATCGGCAAGGAAGCCACCGCCGGTGCAGCGGGGGAGAGTGTACTTCCGCTGGCCGCTGGTGCGGGGCTCACAGGGGCAGAACCTTCGGTGGTGGGGCCCATCAGGCCGTGTTCAGCGTTGCTGTCACGCCCTTCACCCGCAGCATGCTCGGGCATGGCAGTGGGGGATACATGCGCCACAAAGGGCGTGGGCAGGCGGGTGACATAGAGGGCGACACCGGCGCATAGTGCCACGCCCAAAATCAAACCGCTCATCAGGCCTTTCAGAAAGGTGATGAGGCTGGAAGGAGCAGGTTTTTTGGGACGTGTGCCGGGTGGGGTTGAGTTCATGGAAGAGGGCACCAGAAAGAGGGACGCTGCACGACGCAACATCCGAGATCAGGGAAATTCGAAGGGTGCTGGCGGAAGAAAAAGATGAACATGGGTGTAAGAGGCCTTACATCGTCTCGGGTGCACTGACCCCAAGGAGCCTCAGCCCATCCTGAAGAACGCAGGCCACCGCGTGCAGCAGCGCCAAACGCGCCATGCGCAGCGGAATGTCGTCCACGAGAAAAGGGACGGCGTTGTAATAGCTGTGCAAGGCTGCAGCCAGGTCCTTGAGATAGAATGCCAGTGCATGGGGGGCCCGTTCCTGGGCGGCGCTCTCGATGGTTTCGGGATACGCGCGCAGCAATTGCATGAGGCTGAATTCGGTGTGGTTCTGCAGAGGACTCACATCACACGCCAACAGGGAGGCAGGATCCCCACCCCATTTGTTCATGACGCTGCGGATGCGTGCGTAGGCGTATTGCACATAAAAAACCGGATTGTCATGACTTTGCGAGGTGGCAAGGTCCAGATCAAAATCGAGGTGTTGGTCCGATTTGCGCAACACATAAAAGAAGCGCGCAGCATCCCGACCCACTTCGGCACGTAGCGCCCGCAAGGTGACAAACTGACCCTTGCGGGTGGACATTTGCACTTTCGCGCCGTGACGATACAAGGAAACAAACTGGACCAGGGGGACTTCCAGGCGTTCGGCCTTCAGGCCAAAAGCCTGAAGGGCAGCCCTGACCCGGGGAATATAGCCATGATGGTCGGCACCCCAGACGTCGATGAGGAGATCAAATCCTCGCGCCAGTTTATCCACATGATAGGCAATATCCGAGGCGAAATAGGTGTAGAGACCGTTTTCGCGCTGAACCACACGGTCTTTTTCATCCCCGAAGGTGGTGGAGCGGAACCAACGGGCGCCATCCTGCAGGTACAGGTGGCCGGCCTGATCCAATTGCTGCACGACCTGTTTGACTTTTCCCCGGTCATACAGGGACTGCTCGGAAAACCACTGGTCGAAAGTCACGCCAAAGGCCTCCAGATCGTCACGACAGTCCGCCAGTTGTTGTGACAAAACGTGTTCATGAATGCTGCGATAGGACTCCCCCAGAAGTGTTTTGGCTCGCTCGATCAAACCATCCATGTAAGCTTCTACCGAGGCTGCGTCCGGATCCGTGTCAGAATCGTCAGAAAAGCTCGGGGCATGAGCGATCCCAGAGAGTATTGCGGTGTCTGGGTGTACTAGCGTCGTTCCGAATGTGGTCAGGAGTTGCTGGGCCATTTGGGTCACGTAATCCCCTTGATAGCCGTTTGCCGGAAATGCAATCCGGGAACCATAACTGGATAGGTAACGTAGCCAGGTAGACACGGTGAGGATATCCATCTGGCGTCCTGCATCATTCACGTAATACTCTCGCTGCACCAGATAGCCAGCCTTTTGCAGCAGATTGGCCAAGGAATCACCAAACGCTGCGCCCCGACCATGACCCACGTGCAGCGGGCCCGTAGGGTTACTGGAGACAAACTCCACCTGAACCCGTCTGTTTCTCCCAAGATTCACTTCACCCCAGCGCGAGCCGGCGCGCAACACCTCCTGAACCACGGCTTGTTTAGCTGATGCGGTCAAAAAAACATTGATGAACCCAGGGCCAGCCACTTCTAACCGCTGGATCAGGGAAGAATTGGGTAGGGCCTGAATCAGGGCCTGAGCGATGTCGCGCGGCGAACGGCGTAAGGACTTGCCTAGTTGCAAAGCCAGCGGGCAGGCAAACTCGCCATGATCGGCTTGGCGTGGACGCTCCAGCGTAATGGGGCCATGCATTTCTGGGGCCACCTGATGCAGGGCCTGCGTAAACAGCCCGATGATCTGTTGAGAGAGGGTTGGTGTAGAGTGTGAAGTCATGGGGTTTCTCGTGATTGGCCCTCATTATAGAGGAATCAAAGCTCTACCGGATCCACATCCAAAACCCAGTGCACTCGGCGTTGCGTGGAGGCCCTCAGAGTTTGTTCCCAAAGGCCTAAAAACTCTTGCAGTTCTTGGCGCCTGGGGCATTGCAGCAACAGTTGCATGCGATAGTCTCCAGCGCGGCGGTGCATGAGCGCGTTGACGGGATCGAACAGGGTCAGAGGGGGTTGGGGGGATAACGCCAGTGCTTTGGTATGGGCTTGTGCCATGAAGGTTTCAAGGAGCTCTGGTCGTTTGCTGTGAGCCCGCAAAATTGCCTGGTGCATGTAGGGAGGGAACCCGGACAAGCGCCGCTGGCTCAGCTCGTACTGCGCAAAACCAGCATAATCCTGGCGAATCAGAAAATCGAATATGGGATGCTCGGGACATTCCGTTTGAATCCATACCTCTCCCGCCAGAGTGGAACGACCCGCGCGGCCGGCGACTTGCATCAGTTGCGAGAACAGTCTCTCTCCCGAGCGAAAGTCAGTGCTGTACAGTGCACTGTCTCCTCCCAGTGCGGCCACCAAGGTCAAGTGTGGAAAATCATGTCCTTTGGCCAACATCTGCGTCCCCACCAGAATATCCACGGTGCGCTGCTGGATGGCGGCGCGCGCCTCGCGCCATTGTGCCGGACTGGACAGGGTGTCGCTGTCCACGCGCAAAATGCGGGCTTGGGGAAAATGTATCCGTAAGTGGTCTTCCACTTTTTGTGTGCCATCACCCAGTGTTTCCAGTTGAGCACTGCCGCATTGGGGACAATGGGCGGGGATCGGGCGGGTGCGACCACAATGATGACAACGCATCTGGTTGGCGCGCAGGTGGACCACCATGCGCGTGGAACAGTGCGTGCACGGACAGGACCAGCCGCATTGCTGGCAGCGCAACAAGGGCGCATAACCCCGTCGGTTGATAAACACGAGGCTCTGTGCACCTTGGGCCAGTTGGGTGTGCAATGCTTCTCGCAAGGGAGTGGAGAGAGACTGCTCCATGGGTGTGCAACGGGTATCGATCAATTGAATCCGGGGTAAAGTCGCCCCTGGGACCGCACGTTGCTTCAGGCTGTGGTGCTGATAGCGTCCGCGCTGGGCATTCAGCCAAGTTTCCAAAGACGGGGTAGCCGAACCCAGGACGATAGGGATTTGACCTTGTTGGGCACGCATGATGGCCACATCGCGCGCGCAGTAGCGTAATCCCTCCTGCTGCTTGTAAGAGGAGTCATGTTCTTCGTCCACCAGGATCAAACCCAGTTGGGGCATGGGACAAAAAACCGCTAGCCGCGTACCCAGAATGACCTTGGCCGAACCGTTTTGTCCCGAGAGCCAGCGCAGTACCCGCTCCTTCTCCCCTA